>JAPORI010000101.1:0-10329 GCA_026710225.1 Betaproteobacteria bacterium | reverse complement strand
GGCAATGTGCCCGGCCGGGACCAGTCAGTGTGCGGTCGGGCAGATGGTGTCGTGGCTCTTGCCCTTGGTCCACTGGCCGCCGCGTCGGGTCTGGTCGGTGCGCTCGGAGATGTCATTGACTATGCAGTAGCCGGCCATGTGTCCGGGTGCATCCTGCGGCCGGATGTGCCGGGCGCGACTGCCGATTACCACTCCCAGTTCCACCTCCCAGTCGGTTGTGCGCGAGTTGCGGGGAATGCATACCGGATCAAACGGACCGGAAAAACTGCTGGTCGCCTTCATAAAGACGATTGGCTCGGCCGGTTCCGGCAGTCCGGTCTCGGCGGCGTGATCGGCATAGTTCAGGCCGATGCCGACAATCTTGCCGGGTCGGCTGATGCACGCCCCCAGCCGGGTTGCCGGATCAATGGCCGGCAGGGTTGCCAAATCAATGGCGGCAAGGCGCGCCAGCGGCTCAGGCTGCAGAGAGTTGCCGTTCCAGTCGTCAACCAGACTGGAAGCATCCCGTATAACTCCGGCCGCGTCGATTACTGCCGGACGCTCGGCGCCCGCGGCTCCGCAGCGCACCAGTTTCATTCAGGCAAGTCCGATCACCGGGCCTCATCCCAGTTGGCGCCGCGACCGATGTCAACCGCCAGCGGCACTTTCAACTTGACGACACCGGTCATCACTTCGGTCAGTAGTGCGGCGAGTGGTTCGAATTCGTTTTCGGGCGCCTCGAACACCAGCTCGTCGTGCACCTGCAACAGCATCCGGGCTGCGAACTTCTTTTGGCGCAGTCGCCGGTCGATCTCGATCATCGCCAGTTTCATGATGTCGGCGGCGGTGCCTTGCATCGGCGCGTTGGTCGCCGCCCGCAGGGCGTGGGCGCGGGCCGCCCGGGTGCCGGCGACCGGTGCAACGCTGATTTTGCGTCCGCAGGCGGTCTCGACGAAGCGCTCCTCGGAAGCCTGCTTTTTGAGCTGATCCAGATAGGAGGATACCCCCGGCAGGCGGGCGAAGTATCTTTCGATCAGCTCCCGGGCCTGGCTCTGGCTGATGGCTAGCCGCTGCGCCAGTCCGAACGCTCCCATCCCGTAGATCAGCCCGAAGTTGATCGTCTTGGCAAAGCGGCGCTGCTCGGCGGTTACCGCCGCCGGGTCGGTTGCGAAAACTTCGGCGGCGGTGCGGCTGTGGATGTCTTCGCCGGCGGCAAAGGCGCCAGCCAGGGTGCGGTCGCCGGAAAAGTGCGCCAGGATGCGCAACTCGATCTGCGAATAGTCGGCTGCAACCAGCACCTTGCCGGGTGCGGCGATGAAACTGCGGCGGATGAGCTGGCCGATTTCGGTGCGCACCGGGATGTTCTGCAGGTTCGGATCGACGCTCGATAGCCGGCCGGTAACTGCGCCGGTCTGAATGAAGGTGGTGTGGATGCGGCCGGTGTCCGGATTGATTCTTTTGGGCAGCGCTGCGGTGTAGGTGCCGTGCAGCTTGGCGGCCTGCCGGTATTCGAGGATCCAGCCGGGCACCGGCGACTTGCCGGTTCGCGCCAGCCGTTCGAGTTCGGCCTCGTTGGTCGACAGCTTTCCCTGGCTGGTCTTGCGGCCGGCGGTCAGTCCGAGCTGGTCAAAAAGCAGCTTAGCGAGTTGGGCCGGGGAGTTGAGATTGATTTGCTCACCGGCGGCCTCCTCAACCCGCTGGCGGTTTTCGTCCATCCGCACCTGCAGTTTTTCACTCAGTTGCGCCAGGCGCGGCTCATCGATCATGATGCCGGTTTGCTCCATGTCGGCCAGCACCGGCAGCAGCGGCCGTTCGATCCGGTCGTAGATGTCCAGCTGGGCGCCGGTAGCGGCCATCATCAGTTTTCTCTTCAGGCCGGCGGTAGCCGCCGCCCAGCCTGCTGCTGCTGTCGCAGCTTGCCGGGTCGGCAGTTGGGCGAAAGCCAGCGGCCGGTTCTTTTTCTTGAGCAGCCCGGTGCGGTCGGCCGCCGCCGGCAGGCTGTTGTGGCGCAGCAGTGCGGCCAGACTGCCGGCCGCGTCCGAGTTGATGCTGTAGGAAAGCAGTTGGGTGTCGATGCAGCCGGCCAGTTGCTCGCCGCGACTGGGCAGGCAGTGCCAGGCGTCCTTGACGGCAAATGCCGCCAGTTGCTCGCCGCGGCCGGCGACGGCGGCAATTACCGTCGCCACTGCCGCGGCCGGTGCATTGACCGGTTGGGGCTGCTCGTTTTCCTCATCGGCGCCGGTGCCGTGCGCGACCGGCAGATACCAGCCGCGCTCGGCGGTTGCGACCGCCAGGCCGACCAGTTGCCGGGAGGGCGCGTCGGCGCCGGCGCTTTCGATGTGGATGCCCAGTCCGCTCGTCTTTGCGATTTGCGCTGCCGCGTCGGTGGCCTGCGCGTCGGTTTCGATGATGGCAACCGGAATCTCGGCCGCCGCCGGCGCGCTGGCCGGCTTGACTGCCAGCCGGGCTTGCAGGTCGGGATTGAATTGCAGCCGCTGGCAGAGCAGTTCGAGCTTTTCCGGCTGCACCTGCGGTCGGGCCAGTTGCTGTGGATCCGGTTGCAGCGGGATATCCTCGCGCACCGCAACCAGTTTGCGGATCAGCGGCAGTTGGGGAATGGTGGCGCGCAGGCTCTCGCCCATTTTTCCCTTTACCTGGTCGGCGTTGGCGATGATCGCATCGAGGTTGCCGTATGCGGCGAGCAGGTCGGCGGCCCGCTTGGGGCCGATGCCCGGCACTCCGGGAATGTTGTCAGAACTGTCGCCGACCAAGGCCAGATAGTCGGCCATTTGCCCCGGCTGCACCTTGTAGCGCTCGGCTACTCCGGCTGCGTCAAACAGGAGGTTGCGCTTCGGATCGTGGATGCGGGCACCGGTGCCGGCCAGATACATCAAATCCTTGTCGGAGGTTGCGATCACCACCTGCTGGCCGCGACCGGCGGCGGCAACCGCCAGCGACGCGATCACATCGTCGGCTTCGACTTGCGCAACGCAATACAACTGCATCCCGAGCGCTTCGATCAGTTGCCGGCCCGGTTCGATTTGCACTTTCAGATCCTCGTCGGTCTCGGCCCGGTTGGCTTTGTAGTCGGGAAACAGATCGTGCCGGAAGGTCTTGCCGGGCGCGTCCATCACCGCCGCCACCGCCGCTTGCGGATAGGTCTCCCTGAGCAGGCACAGCGATCCGGCCAGGCCGTAGACGGCGTTGGTTGCCATCCCGGAGCGGCTGCGCAGCCCGGCGATGGCGTGAAAAGCCCTGAACAGGTAGTTGTGAACGTCGATGATTAGCAGTTGCTCGGCCATGGGGCTTGCTTCCGGCTGCCGACGCGAGGAAATTCGGGAAAAAGCCCTAGCCGTTGCCGGCTGCGAAGTCCTGCATGAAGCTGATTAGTTGGGAAACTCCCTGCTCGGGCATCGCGTTGTAGATCGAGGCGCGCATCCCGCCCACCGCCCGGTGGCCGCGCAGCCCGATCAGGCCGGCCTCCTCGGCCTGGGTTACGAACTGGTCATCGAGGCTGGCGTCGGCGAGCACGAACGGGATGTTCATACGCGAGCGCACCGCCGGGTCGACCTTGTTGGCGTAGAAGTCGCTGGCATCGATGAAGTCATAAAGCATGTCGGCCTTGGCCCGGTTGCGGCGGCCGAATTCCTCGGCGCCGCCGGCTTCGGCGGTCCAGTCCAGGACCAGTTCGAGCATCCGCAACTGGATGGTCGCAGGGGTATTGGCCATCGAATCGGCCTTGGCCTGCTTGGCGTAGTTCCAGATCGCCGGCGTGATCGGCAATTGCTCGCCGCACAGATCCTTGCGCACCACCACCACCGCCATGCCGGACGGGCCGATGTTCTTTTGCAGGCAGGCATAGGTCAAGGCCACCTTGTCGGTTGGCCAGGGTCGGGAAAGGATGTTCGACGACTGATCGGCAACCAGCAACTGGCCGTCCAGATCGGGCAACTCCTGAAACTCGACGCCGTTGATGGTTTCGTTGTCGGTGAAGTGCACATATGCGCAGTCAGCCGGAACCTGCCACTGGTCGGCCGGCGGGATCGAGGTGCACTCCGGTGAGGTGTCGATGCAGCGCTCCACCTGGCAGTGCGCCTCGGCGTGGCCGGCCGCCAGCCTTCCCCAGTGGCCGGTGATCGCATAGGCGGCCTGCTTCTTGCCGCGCAAAAGGTTCATCGGGATCGCTGCCGCCTGGCCGATGGCGCCGCCGTGCAGCAGCAAGACGTGATAGTCGTCGCCGACCCCCATCAACTGGCGCAGTCTGGCAACGATGCGGCGCTGGCAATCGACGACCGTGCCGCTGCGATGGGAAAGTTCGAAGAAGGCTGCGCCGGTGTCTTCGAACTCGATAAACTCGGCGCGCATCTTTTCCAGCACACTGGTCGCGATAGTTGAGGGGCCTGGATAGAAGTTGAACTTGCGCATTGTCTCAATTAGCCGAAAAAAGCGTCAATTATATGAAGCGTTTATCGGTTGCCGGTTGCGAATCAGGGCAATTGCCCCGATTTAATGAGATAATCTCGCCCGCAATGAGTGATTCATTTTCCGGCAAGAGAATTCTGCTGGCGGTAACCGGCAGCATCGCCGCCTACAAGTCCTGCGATCTGATCCGGTTGCTGGGCGAGCGGGGGGCGAGTGTGCAAGTCGCGCTTTCCGAGTCCGGGGCGCGCTTCGTCGGGGCGGCGACCTTTCAGGCGCTGACCGGGCAGCCGGTGCTGGCCGGGATGTTTTCCGCCGCCAGCGCCGACGGGATGGATCACATCAGCGCCGGGCGCGCCGCCGATGTGATGCTGATCGCTCCGGCTTCGGCCAACACGATCGCCAAACTTGCGGTTGGGATCGCCGATGACATAGTTACTGCCGCCGCGGCCGCGGCCGATGTGCCGCTGGTGCTGGCTCCGGCGATGAACCGCCAGATGTGGGAAAGTCCGGCCAACCAGCGCAATGTCCGCCATCTGGCCGCTGATGGTGCAACCTTGGTCGGACCGGAATCCGGCTGGCAGGCCTGCGGGGAGATCGGAGCCGGGCGGATGGCCGATCCGGAGTCAATCGTCGCCCAGCTTGACCGGCTGTTTGCCGCCGGTGCGCAGCCGCTGGCGGGCCGGACGGTAGTGGTTTCGGCTGGTGCCACCGCAGTCGCTCTGGATGAAATGCGGGTGCTGTCGAACCTGAGCACGGGCCGGATGGGTTGTGCGGTTGCCGCTGCCGCCGCCGCGGCCGGCGCCCGGGTAGTGCTGCTGGCGGCCCGGCTGCAAGTGCCGGTTCCGGCCGGTATTGACGAGGTGATCGAGGTGGTGACCAATGATGATCTGATGGCAGCTTCCCAGGCGGCTGCGGTGACTGCCGATGCCTACATCGGGGTGGCGGCGGTGGCCGACTGGCAGCCGGCGCAGCGCAGTTCCGGCAAGCCGTCCCGGCGTCAGGCGCTCAATCTGCGCCTGCAACCGACAGCCGACATAATCGCGGCGGTAGCCGGTTGCAGTCCGGCGCCGGTGTGCATTGCCTTTGCCGCCGAAAGCGGCGCTGACCCGGTGGCCGCCGCCCGGCGCAAGATGGAGCGCAAGGCGGTCGATGCGATCGTCGTGGCGCCGGTTGCGGCCAATCTGGGTGGTGATGACTGTGATCTGGTTGTGCTGGGCAAGGGGACGAGAAAGGACTTCGGGCCGATGAGCAAGCAGCAGGCCGCCGGGCTGTTGATCGAACATGTCGCGGGGATGCTGCGCACTTCATCCGAAACCGGCGGCCTGCGCCAGGCGTAAAAAGCGGTGGCTGCATCCGACCGACAGCCGTCCATGGCTGACTATCAACCGCCAGCGGCAGCGGCGGTTGCCGAGTTGCTTGCCGCCTTGCGCCCCGATGATCGGGGCCTGGTCGCGGCGATTGCCCAGGATTGCGACACCGGCAAGGTGCTGACGCTGGCCTGGATGAATCGCGAGGCGATCGACAAGACGCTGGCCACCGGCCGGGTAACCTATTTTTCCCGCAGTCGGCAGAAATTGTGGCTCAAGGGGGAGACTTCAGGCAACTTCCAGTATCTGCGCAACATTGCGGTCGATTGCGACGGCGACGCTTTGCTGCTGAAGGTGGCAAGGGACGGGCCAGCCTGTCACACCGGTGCTGACAGTTGCTTTTTCAGATCCTTTGCGCCGGTCTCGGCCGGTGATGTCGATGCGGCTGTTTGATTCGGCGGCCGGACAACTTAGGGAGTTTGCGCCGGCCAACCCGGATCTGGTAACCATGTATGTATGCGGCCCTACCGTCTACGGTCAGCCGCATGTCGGCAACGCCCGGGCGGTGGTGGCCTTTGATGTCCTCTATCGGCTGCTGCGCAGCCGCTTTGCCAAGGTGCGCTATGCGCGTAACATCACCGACATTGACGACAAGATAATTGCCGCAGCCGGGCAGGCGCAGGTGGAAGTCGACGAATGGGCGCGTCAGTGCGCAGTCTGGTTCCACGAGGTGATGGAGCAGCTGGGGACGCTGGTGCCGGATTTGCAGCCGCGGGCGACTGAGCACATAGATACGATGATTGCGATGATCGAGAAACTGGTGGCGGCCGGCAACGCCTATGTTGCTGACGGGCATGTTCTTTTTGAGGTGGCCAGTTATCCGGCCTACGGATCTCTGTCCAATCGCAGTCGGGACGAGATGATTGCCGGTGCCCGGGTAGAGGTTGCACCCTACAAGCGCAGCCCCGAGGATTTTGTGCTCTGGAAACCCTCCCGGCCGGAGCAGCCGGGCTGGGAGAGCCCCTGGGGGCGAGGCCGGCCCGGCTGGCACATCGAGTGCTCGGCTATGGTTAAAGAGTGTCTGGGCGAGACGATAGACATTCACGGCGGCGGCAACGACCTGCTTTTCCCCCACCACGAGAACGAGAGCGCCCAGAGTTGCTGTGCCAACGGCTGCGAGCAATTAGCCCGCTTCTGGGTGCACAACGGTCAGGTAACCGCCGGCGGCCGCAAGATGGCCAAGTCGGCCGGAAACTTCTTCACGGTCAAGGACGTTTTGCAGGAATATCCCGGCGAGGTGATTCGCTACGCGCTACTCTCGTCCCACTATCGCCGGCCGCTGGAATGGGGGGAAGGGCTGCTCGCCCAGTCCAAGGCATCCCTTGACCGGCTCTACCGCAGTCTTGCCAGTGCCGGTCAGCCGGCTGCTGATGCCGAGCCGGCGGCGGAATTGCTGGCCGCGCTGGCCGATGACCTGAACACGCCGCAGGCCTTTGCAGTTTTGCATGAACTGGCCGCCCGGGCCAACCGCGCTGGTTCCGGCCAGGCCGCGGCGGCGGGCGAATTGCTGGCCTCGGGGCGGTTTCTGGGTTTGCTGGAAAGTGATCCGGCCGCCTGGTTGCAGGAATCGGCAACCGGCGGCGGCATGGCGGCTGCCGAAATCGAGCAACTCATTGGCAAGCGTGAGCAGGCTCGCAGCCGGGGCGACTACGAGACCGCCGACCGCATCCGGCAGCAACTGGACGATGCCGGCGTGGCGGTTGAAGACGGCGCTGGCGGCAGCAGCTGGCGGCGCCGATGAGGGCATCGCCGCCTGCCCGGGCGCTGGCCGGGCTGATCCGCATCTATCAGCGGGCGGTTTCATCGGGCCGGCCGCCGTCCTGCCGCTTCACGCCGACCTGTTCGGAATATGCGCGGCAAAGTCTGTTGCGCTTCGGAGTGCTGCGTGGCCTGGGTCTGGCCGTATGGCGGCTGCTGCGTTGCAACCCTTACTGCGCCGGCGGTGAGGATCCGGTGCCGCCGGCACCTAGGCGCGACCGCTAATCTCCCGGCGCGCCTGCTCGGCCTGCTCGACTAGATTCCTTACCGCTTGGGCTGGGTCGGCTGCGTCCCGCACCGGCCTTCCCACCACCACATGGCTTGCCCCGGCTGTTATTGCATCCTTGATGCTGGCGGTGCGGATCTGATCGTCGCCGCCGGCCGGTTCGGCGCGTATCCCGGGGGTTACTACCGCCGCCGCTGGGCCGACCGCCGCGCGCACTGCCGCCGCCTCCAGCGGTGAGCACACGGCACCGGCGCAGCCCAGTTCAACTGAGCGCCGCGCCCGGCTTGTTGCCAGACCCCGGACATCGCAGGAAAAGCCGAGTTCCTGCATGTCCCGGGGAGCCAGACTGGTCAGGGCGGTGACCGCCAGCACGCCGGTGGTGCCGGCAGCCGCTACCGCCTGCTCAAGCATGGCGTCCTGGCCGTGGACGCTCACGAAGGTGGCGCCGGCCTCGGCAATCCGGGCGGTTGCCCGGCCGACGGTCGCCGGGATGTCAAAGAACTTGAAGTCGGCGAATACCGCCAGGCCTCGCCCGGCCAGTCGCTCGACCAGTTGCATTCCCTCGCCGGCGGCAAACAGCTCCAGGCCGATCTTGAAGAAGTCGGTGGCGCCGTCGATGCGTTCCACGAGCCGCTCGGCAGCACTGGCGCTGGGCAGGTCTAGGGCAACGATTACCGGGAATGGTTTCCCGGCCGGCCGGCTTGCAGGAGGGCTTTTCACTGTTGGTCTTGGTAGTGCCATTATAATAGTCGTCCCCCGCTTATCTAGCCGCTAAAACTTGTTGCAAGTTGCAAACAGTATGCGATATGTGCTAGAATGAGCGGCTAGATGTCGATTTCTCTCGGAGAGGGCATAATGTCAAAAATCAAAAAAAGTCATTTCATCCCTGCTGTTGCGGTAATTCTTGCCGGCTGCGGTTCCGATTCCTATGAATTCGATTCCGATTGGCACATTTCGGCAGAGAGGGTTGCCGAGGAGTCGCCCAAGGCTCCCAGTTCTATTCCCGATCTGGTTGGCAACACTGCTGCGTTGCCCAATCTTGAGTACGGCGGATCCTCGGATGTTTATGACGTGGTGGTTGAAAATGCCGATGTGCGGCTGGTGCTCAACCAGTTTGCCGACCAAGCTAGGCTGAACATAGACATTGATCCTTTTGTCGGCGGTCTGGTTTCGATGAACGCCTACGGGCAGACTATAGATCAGATTCTTGAGCGAATCCGTGCCCAGATGCCGCTTCGCTTTGAAAAAGTCGGCAATTCGCTGGTTGTTATGCGCGACGAGCCCTACTTCAAGCAGTATGTGGTCGATTTTCCCTACATATCAAGGACATGGGAATCCAATTCTGATGCCGGACTCAGTTCAACAGGCTCAGGAAGCATTGGTTCGTCTAGTCTTTCCACCTCTCAGGAGGGCGCCGGATCTTTTTGGGGCAGCCTAGAAGAGGCAGTTCAAAGTATTATATTGTCGGCCGTTAGATCAGAAGGCTTGCCAACTCTTCCAGTTGGTATTGGCGAAGAAGAACGAGACAGGTCGGAGCAATTGGCAAATCGGGAGCTGCAAGGGCAAGGGGGAAGTTTTGTTACAATGGTGCCCGAGGCCGGTCTTGTTATTGTTTTTGCAAGTTCCGAAAGCCATCAAGAAATCGCTCAGTTTCTTTCCACTTACAGTAGTGTTGCAAAGCGGCAGGTTCAGTTGCAGGCCACAGTTGTTGAAGTGCAACTCAACAACACTTATCAGCAAGGAATTGACTGGTCACTGTTCAATAATTTTTCCAATTCACCCAAGTTGGTGCAGAGTGCGTCTAGTTTTTTCTTGCCTGTAACAGCTGGCGGCGCCTCGCCAGTTGGCCGGGGTGTTCTTCCCAGGCTTGCGGTCAACGGCTTTGTTAATTGGTTTAGCGATTAGGCTGATAGGGCGAATGCAGTTGACAGGCTTTTGGGTGGAGAAGATGGAGATGAAGAGGCGGGTGAAGGTGTGTTGGACAATTTTGATGCAGCTGCAAAATTCAGGGAGTATGCAGCAGAAGTGAACAGTGGCAATGATAGAAGCAAGCATATTGATCAAAGGCTTGTGGATGTCATTTCCGGGAATATTGAGCGCGACGGCGTTGCAGGGGTTGGCTCTGCAAGCATTGACGATTTATTTGCACAAGATGAGGCTGCCTTGGCTGCAAGTGGCAGGGATTCGCTTCAGGGCGGCAATGGTTTCCTGACCGGTACATTTTCGCACGGTACTCTGAGGGCGGCTGTATCTTTGCTGGACAGGTTTGGCGACACGCGTATTGTTTCCAGTCCGCGCATAAGCACTCTGAATGGACAAGGTGCCCTGCTCAAGGTTATCAGGGATCAGGTCTATTTTTCTATTACCCGAACCACCGAAGAGGAAGAAGACGAGATAACGGAAACGATTGAGGTTGAAGAAGAAATCATTCCGGTCGGATTTGCGATGAGCGTCTTTCCGCAGATAAGTTCCGACGGTACCATAATCTTGAGTTTGCGCCCAAGTTTGACCCGGGTGGTTGGTTTTGCTAATTCCAGCGGAGAAGCTGATGAAGTCAGCCAGAATGTGCCAATAATA
>JAPORI010000109.1:11839-14448 GCA_026710225.1 Betaproteobacteria bacterium | reverse complement strand
CGGATATTGACGGCGAAAGGAAAAAATACATGCAGCGCATTTACCGTCTGGCAACCCAAGCCAGCAAAAAAGCCTTGCTCAGCGAAGGCCAGTTGTCAAAAATGCTGTGCCTGCATAGAGTCCAATTGCGCACGGTCCTGCAAGAATACGATGAGCACAATACTGGCAGTTGCTGATACCAGCGTGCTGATCAACCTCATTCATTCAGGCTGCCCTGCCAAAATAGTCAGCGCTGCGCAAATAAGCCTGTGCGCAACTGATCAGGTTCTGAAAGAATTGAAGTGGATACCTGCTGAATTTGAATCAATCAGGCGACATATCAAAAGTGTAACCCTTAGTGGCAATGCCCATGACAGGTATATGCAAATTGCCCAAGAGCAAAATAAACATTCTCTCGATGACGGCGAGGCAACGACACTAGCCTATGCACTCGAGCGAAACTTGCCAGTATTGATGGATGATCGGAAAGGGCTGAGAGCCTGCAAGAGAGAAAAAGTTGCTTTTCTGACTTCGGTCGATGTGTTCCGGCGAGCATTGCAAGGCAGCCTGAGTCGCGCTGTAGTTGCCGATGCAGTATATCGAGCATTGCAAGATGGCAGGATGCAAGTGCAGCCAGATGATGAGAAATGGGTAGTAAGGCTGATTGGCAAGCAAAGAGCAAAAGGCTGCCTATCCCTGCCCGCAAGACTCAGGAACACACTGTAAGGAATTTTGGTTCTTACACACACACAAAATTCTAGACAGTCCCTTGCTTATTGGAGACTCAATGAATCTCGATTTCAATAAGCCAGCATAGTTTGCCTTTGCGTTTCCAGTTTATAATTCTCCAATCTTTGGGGAGGGGCCACCCGCAACCGCAGCGGCCCTGGTCGATAGGCGGCTGCATATCAGGCCACACCAAATTTCCCCTCAAAGCGCAGCAAGCCTAATCGCGCATCAGCAGCTGGGCAAGCGGATCATTAATGAAATAGTTGATGCGTCCGGCCTTCATTTTGCGGACGAAGCCGTGTCTGGCCAGGGCATTGAGATATTTCGCGGCAGTCTGGCGGCCCACGCCCAGCGCCCGGATAACATATTCGCTACGGGTATAGGGATAGCAAAACAGGGTATTGATCAACTCGTGCGAGTATATCTTGGGCAGGCTGGTGCGCATTCGCTGCTTGGTTGCCATCATCAACTCGTGGATGTCGGCAATCATGCCGATCTCGGTGGCCGCCGCCTGAGCAACCGCCCTTAGCATGTAAATCACCCATTCCGGCCAGCAGCCGTTCTCGCGCACTTGCTGAAGCAGGCGATAGTATTCGTTCTTGCTCTTGACAATCGGACCGCTTAGATACAAAACCGGGTAATCGAGCAAGCCGCAACGCAGCAGGTAGAGAACATTGAGGATTCTGCCTATGCGGCCGTTGCCATCGGAAAAAGGGTGAATGCTTTCGAACTGATGGTGGATGATCGCCATCTTGATCAGCGGGTCAAGATTGCACAACTCGTCGCGGTTGATGAAGTTTTCCAAATCACCCATCAGTGCTGTGACTTGATCGGGGTGCTGGGGAGGAGTGTAGACAACTGCGCCGGTGTCTTGATTGACAATCCTGGTTCCGGCAACGGCCCTGAAACCGGCATCGGTTTGTTTTAAAACCCTGAACATCTCGATGATGGTATTGGTAGAAATGATCATGCCCTGCTTTTCCATCAGCCGCCAGCCGCACATCAAGGACTGCCGATACAGGGCAACCTCCCGGGCTTGCGGCGAGCCTGCTTCTTGGGGCCTGGGTCCAGTTTGCAGGATGTCCGAGTAGGTGGTTACTATGTTCTCGATTGCGCAACTGGCCTTTGCTTCACGCCAGGGGAGAGTTCCAATCAGGATCGAGTGGTTGGGAATCAGATTGGCGCGCGCCTTGAGTTCGGCCAGTATCCGGCTGGTCTGGTTGAGTTGCCGGTATACCGGCACCGTTTCCAGATTGCAGTTGGGCGGCAGGGTGCTTATCGACATGATATGATTACAAAATAGCGATTTTATATGCATATTATCGGGGATATGTATACAAAAAGGCAATAATGATAACATGTTTTCGGTAATAAGGCCGGAAATTGTCTGTTTTTTTGACCAATCGACATTTTTTCTGAAAAGCAACCTGTTTCACAAATCGCCAAAAGTGAAACCGAAAGGCTGATTCGGTTCAACTTTTGAACCAGAATCGCCGACTTGTTTCACGAATCGCCAAAAGTGAAACGCATCAACCACGGCTGATTTGCCGGACAACAACTAGCCCAACGCCGAAAATGGCAAGCCGGGCAATGTTCGGTTATTCGCTACCGGCTGTTGCAGGCAGCGAAGGACAACTTTTTGCCACCTTGCTGATTGCGTCGAGCTTTTCCCCGATTTCGGGGTCAATTTCTTCCCGAGACATGCAGTCAACAAGTTGGTAAAAATCACTCTTTTTTACCAGAACGGTGGTGCCGAGTATTTCAAAATAGTTCTGGAAAACAGGGGTCAGGAAATCATCACTGGCCTTTATGTCATCCCCCCAAGCAGGGAGACTTTTCAAGGTTTTTCTTGCTGCGATCACGCTGGCGATTGCCTGATTCATTGCATTTAGGCGTTTTGC
>JAPORI010000109.1:9228-11829 GCA_026710225.1 Betaproteobacteria bacterium | reverse complement strand
CGTTTTGCGCGTTCACCTTGATAAAAAAGGGCACCCAGTTGTTCTTCGTCGGTAGTTTCCTGAACATATCGTTGCAGGGTTTTTTCGCTGCAAAGATAGTTCTCGATCTCCCGTTTCTTCCAGAAATTGAACTTGAGGCCGTTTTCGTGCTGCTTTGCCGGAGGGTCGATGCGATCCAGGACCGCCACGCCCCGCAATCCGGGCAGCGCCTCCCTGAGACCGAAAAAATGTTTGCGGATTTCATCCAGATTGTTGCCAACATACTTGACAAATGGCCGGGCAAGAGCCGCGCTGGCATCATTTTTTTCAAGACGCTTGGCAAAGGATTGCAGGATCGCCAGGTCGGTAGGCCCTTCCAGATAAAGCACCCAGCCGGTCTGCTTGGCCAAATAATACTGGTCAAATCCGATTGTCTCCAAGGATTTGCGCACTTCGCTTTGCCGACTCAAACTTATCCTGTGCGGTTTGCCGACAAAAGCGATGACGGTGTCTTCAAAAGATTCTCTGAGTAGCACCTCTGAATGGCTGGCAATTACAATCTGGGATTTGTTGGCATCAGCAACATTTTTTATCGTGTTGTAGATTTGGCGTTGGCGCAGAATCTCAAGATGAGCATCTGGTTCGTCAAGCAGAACAATCGATCCTGCCGGGCGCGAATACAAAAATGCCAGGATTAGCAGGGTCTGCTGCAATCCCCGACCACTTGCGGAAAGATCGAATCTTGCCTTGCTGTCATGCTGCCGGTATTCCATCGCAATTTCTCCCCGAGCTGCCACATGGCTAGGCTGCTCAATTCGAACCCCGAACAGCTCATCGATATGCTCAACTAGGCTATCCCAGTTGCCGTTTTGCTGCTGACAGATGTCAAAGCATATATTGCGCAAAACCTCTGCCGTGCGCCCTTCGCCCAACCTGACATTGATGGCTCCCGGCTCGATCCGCGTTTCGTTTGCTGCGAGTCCAGACATCGGGGGGAGTATAGCCATGTGCAAGTCTTTATCCTGTTTGAGAAACGAAGAATCATGACTTCCAGCAAGAGGGCGGCAATAAAAGTTTTCTGGGTTTGCATATGTGAACTGAAATCCGCACTTCCAATTTTTCCCATTGGCGGGATGAACCCCTTCTGCTGTGAGTTCAATGCGTATGTTTTCCTGTGCCTGCCGGACCCGCAGATCGTGCCACAGATGACTAGTCCGAGGGTGCGGGATCGCAAGCAAGTCCCTGCGGCTTATGGTAATGCTGCGGGAAGCTTTGGCTTTGGATTTTGCACTGCTTGTGTGCCAGTGTCTTGCCGCGGTGTCCCACAGGGTCAAGGCTTGCATGGCCGATGTCTTGCCGGAATTGTTAGGGCCAATGAATACCACCGTATTGGCCAGATCGAATTCGGCCTCCTTCAAGCACTTGAAGTTGCTTATGGTGAATTTGGTAAGCATCTAGGAAATTTTCCGTCTTTTGCAGGGCAGTTGCGGACAATCGCAACCGAAAAGGAATTTTAGCACCACGCTGATGCGGAATACTACCCCGCAATCTGCCATCACCACAAGTCGTCAGTTGCCACGCAGTCGATCAAGCGCACTCCGGCCAGGGTTGCCGCCGCCAGCAGCACACAATCTTTTTCAATCGGCTCGTTCACCTCCACAAGACTACCTTGTGCAACGCATCTTACATAACCGGTCTGCAATCCGGCCGCGTTGATTTTGCCCTCCGCCTCCCGGCAGGCATCAGCAGGATTTATTCCGGCTGTAACTGCTGCCGCAGCCGCAAGCAGGGCCTGATGGATCACGGCAGCCTGGCGGCGCTGCGCTTCGGTAAGCCGGCTGTTGCGCGAACTTAGCGCCAGGCCGTCGCGGTTGCGCACAACCGCAACCTCCTTGATGCGCACCCGCAACCCGAGTTGTTCACTGAGCAAGCGCACCAGCACCAGTTGCTGGTAGTCCTTGCGCCCGAACACCGCAACCGCCGGATCGATCATGCAAAACAGCTTGGTTACCACCGTCAGCACGCCGGCGAAGTGACCGGGCCGCTGGGCGCCTTCGAGTAACGAGTCCAGTCCCGGGGCGGTAACCATTATCTGCTGCGACTGCGGATAGATTTCGGCTGCATCCGGTGCATAGACGGTGTCGGCCAGGCCGGCTAGTGCCGCGCAGTCTTCCGCCAGCGAATGCGGGTATGCGGCCAGATCATCGGGCTGGTCAAACTGGAGCGGATTGACGAAGATGCTCACGCATACCTTGCCGGTTGCGCCGGCGATCTCACGGGCGATTTCAACCAGGCGCAGGTGACCGGCGTGCAGGGCACCCATGGTTGGCACCAGCACCACTTGCGCATCGGCATGCTCGGCGCGCAACTCAGCGATTTTAGTGAGCAGCGCCGGCTGCTTCATCCGGGAGTGTTTTGCGCGCCGGGAAAGCGGCCGGCACCGACATCGGCTACATACTGACTTACCGCCGCCTCGATCGAGGCGTTTTCGGCCAGGAAGTTCTTGCTGAACTTCGGCGGCTTGGCAAATACGCCGAGCAGATCGTGCATGACCATGATCTGACCGTCGCAGTCGGCTCCGGCACCGATGCCGATCGTCAAGGTCCGATCGGCGGTTGCGGC
>JAPORI010000109.1:0-9218 GCA_026710225.1 Betaproteobacteria bacterium | reverse complement strand
GGATCTCGCTGTCGTCATCGTCACCTGGAACAATGCCGCGGTTATCTTGCCGGCTAAAGCCGCCGGGATCATTTCCAGCACTATCAGGCTGGCACCGGCTCTGCTGAGTTCGGCGGCGTCGGCCTCGATTGCTTGCGCGGCGTCCGGTTCCTTTCCCTGCATCCGCAATCCGGTGAGCAAAGCCGCCTGCGGCTGCAAGCCGATGTGTGCGCACACCGGCACGCCGCGCTCGACCAGATAGCGAACCGTCGGCGCCCAGCGGCGGCCGCCTTCGAGCTTGACCATGCCGGCACCGGCGGCAAGCAGCCGGCTGGCGGCGGCAAAGGCGTCGCGTTCGCCGTTTTCATAGGATCCGAATGGCAGATCGGCAATCAGCAATCGCTTGCCGGCACCGGCCGCGCAGCAGCGGGTGTGATAGACGACATCGCCAAGCGACACGCCCAGAGTGTTGGCCGCACCCTGCACAACCATCCCCAGTGAATCGCCAACCAGCAGGAAATCACAGCCGGCTCGGGCAAACAATCCGGCGAAACTCGCGTCATAGGCGGTCAGGCCGGCGATCTTGCTGCCGGCGGCGCGTTTTTTGAACAGGGCCTGCAACGACATTGTGCCGCTAGCGCATCGACACGAACTCTTCGGCGGCAGTCGGGTGAATCCCAACCGTCGCGTCGAAGTCGAGTTTGGTTGCGCCGCCGCCGAGCGCGACCGCAAAGCCCTGCATGATCTCGCCGGCATCCGGCCCAACCATGTGGGCGCCGAGCACCCGGCCGTTGTCGGGCAGGTGAATCAGTTTCATGTAGGTCTTGTCGCCGGTGCCGGCGATGCGGGAAATCATCGAGGTGAATTCGGACTCGGCGATCAGGACCTCCGGATGCGCCTGTCGTGCTTGCTGCTCGCTCATCCCCACCGATCCGACATTCGGATGGGAAAAGACCGCAGTCGGCACCAGATCGTAATCAAGCGGCGGTCCGTAGCCGCCGTAGTTTTCGGCAACAAAACGCATTCCCTCGGCGATCGCCACCGGCGTCAGGGCGAGCCGGCCGATCACATCGCCCAGCGCATAAATCGAGCTGACACTGGAACGAAAGTTATCGTCAACGATGATCTGGCCGCGGCTGCCGAGCTTGACGCCGGCTTCGGCAGCTCCCAGATCGTCAGTGTTGGCAATCCGGCCGGTGGCCGCCAGCAGCAAATCGGCTTGCAGCTGGTCACCGCCGCGCAAGCAAACGCAAACGCCGCTGCCGGTTTTTTCCACTTTTTCCAGATCGGTGTCCAGCCGCAGTTGCACCTGGTGGGCGCGCAGGTGATCGAGCAGACGCTTTTGCACCGAAACATCGAAGTTCTTCAAAATGGTCGGGCCGCGATGGACCAGCGTGGTCGCCACTCCCAGCCCGGCCAGGATCGATGCGAATTCGACTGCGATGTAACCGGCGCCGGCGATGATCGCGGTTGCCGGCAGCTTGGGCAACGAGAACATGTCATCGGAGGTGCAGGCCAGTTCGCGCAAGCCCGGAACCGGCGGCAGGGCCGGCCGGGCGCCGGTGGCGATGAGGATTTTTTTGGCCTCATAACTTTTCCCGCCGGCTTCAACGCTATTGGCACCGGTGAGTCGGGCGCGCTGGTCAAAGATGGTGACGCCGGCCTTTTCCAGATTGCGCCGGTAGATGGCGTTGAGATCGGTGATGTATGCGGCCAGCCGCTGGCGCAGATCCGGCCAGGAAAAGTTGCCGGTAGCGGCACTCGGCCAGCCGTGACCAACTGCCGCGGCGGTTGTAGCCGGGGCATGAGCGGCGAAAGACATGACCTTCTTGGGCACGCAGCCGACATTGACGCAGGTGCCGCCGAGCCGGCCGCCCTCAAACAGGGCTACCGAAGCCTGCTGCGCAGCAGCCCGGCGGGCGGCGCGCACGCCGCCGGAGCCGCCGCCGATGACGATCAGGTCAAAACTTTCCGGATGCTTGGCCATCGTGTCAGCCATTCTATGGCTTGCCGCCGCTTCCGGCGGGTTGAAAAGGCTCAGGTCAGGCCGGTTGATCCCAAGCCGTCATCGGAGCGCTGGCTGGCGCGGCTGAACTGATCGACGATTTTCAATTCCGGGCGCACCACCGGCAGGATCAGCAACTGGCAGATTCGCATCAGCGGCTCGACGGTAAACGGAGTCTTTGAGCGGTTCCAGGCTCCGAGCTTTATTTCGCCGGTGTAGTCGGAGTCGATTATCCCGACCAGATTGGCCAGCACCAGACCGTGCTTGACGCCCAGCCCTGAGCGGGGGGCGACGACTGCAAACAAATCGGGAGTGCCGATGTGAATGGCGATGCCCGAGCCGATCATCTCGGTGCAACCGGGCTCGATGGTTACCGGCGCGTCAATGCAGGCGCGCAAATCGATGCCGGCGGCACCGGCGGACGCGTATTGGGGAGGGTTTGCGCGCAGCCGCTGGTCAAGCAGCCGCAGTTCAACGGCGGGCGCTACTTCTCGCGCTGCCACCGGTAGTAGCCCTGGAGGCTCCAGCCCGGGAACCACCCGGACAGCATCAGCACCTGACAGCCGCGCTCGTAATTGTGCGGCATCTTCTGACGGTTGGCCTTGTATTCTTTCGCCTCTTCATAGACCGGCGTACACCGGTACTCGATCAGTGCCCGGTCATAGGCCGGCAAGCCGGCGTACTCGGTGAACATGCGTACGGTGTTCTTGTTCTCCCAGGTGGAAAGCACTTTCTTGCTGTCAACGCTGCGCAGATAGATGTTGTGCAGGTTGAAGCGCGCCCCGACCACGAGCAGCGCAACGATTATCCCGATTGTGATGTATTTGCCCATGGCGAGTGTTCTCCCGGCTAGATACAGAAATGAACAGGCCCAGTTAACTGATTATTATAGCAGATAAGCACAATCCGGCTAGCGGCGGCGGCCGCAGCAGTTCTTGTACTTGCGCCCGGATCCGCACGGGCACGGATCGTTGCGCAGCGGCTTGCTGAGCTGGGCGCTGTCGGCTGCCGCCGGTGGTGGCTGCGCCATGCTGCCGGCGGCCGGGTGGCTGGCGGTAGTCGCCGCCGGCGCTGCTGGTGGGGTGGCCGGCTTTTGCTGGATCGAGAAGTTGGCAAGCACCTGCAAAACGGTCAGGCGCACCTCGCCGAGCATGGTATTGAACAGTTCGAGCGCCTCGCGGCGGTATTCCTGCTTGGGATTCTTCTGCGCCAGGCCACGCAGGCCGATGCTCTGCCGGAGGTGATCCAGCGCGGCCAGGTGCGAGCGCCAGCGGCCGTCGATGATGTTGACGATCAGGCTGCGCCGCACCTTTTGGCTTTGCTCCGGCGGCAAGTCGGCAGCGCGCCCGGCGGCGGCTGTCAGGGCAACCTCGACCGCCTTTTCGGCCACCGCCGCACCGTCGAGCGAATCATCTTCTGCCAGCCATTGGCCAACCGGTACCGGTGCCGGCAGCAGCCGAGCGAAGGCCTCCTCGGCGGCGGCCGGCTGCCAGAGCTCTTCGGGTGCATCCGGCGGCAGGTGCTCGGCGCAGATGCTGCGCACCGCCTCGCCGATCAACTCGGCGGCGATCGGATCGATATCCTCGGCACCAAGGATCTGCTCGCGCTGGGCATAGAGAATCCGGCGCTGATCGTTGGTGATGTCGTCGAATTCGAGCAACTGCTTGCGGATGTCGTAGTTGTAGGACTCGATGCGGCGCTGGGCGGCCTCGATCTGGCGGCTAACCAGTTTTGATTCGATTGCCTCGTCCTCGGCGATGTCCAGCGCCTGCATGATCTTGCTCATCCGCTCGGCGGCGAACACCCGCAGCAGCGGATCCTCGAAACTCAGGTAGAACTGGCTCGAGCCCGGATCGCCCTGGCGGCCGGAGCGGCCGCGCAACTGGTTGTCGATGCGCCGCGATTCGTGCCGCTCGGTGCCGATGATGCGCAGGCCGCCGGCGGCAACCGCCTTTTCGTAGTCCTGGCGACATTTCTCGTCAATTTCCGCAAAGCGCTTATCGCGCTCGGCTGCTTCCAGATCGGCCTCGGCGATCGCTTGCGCCTTGAGCAGTTCCGGATTGCCGCCGAGCACGATGTCGGTGCCGCGTCCGGCCATGTTCGCCGAGATGGTTACCGCGCCCGGCTCGCCGGCGCCGGCGATGATCTTCGCCTCGCTGGCGTGATGCTTGGCGTTGAGCATGTGATAGCCAATCTCCAGCCCTTCGAGCTCGGCGGCGATTTGCTCGGAGCTGGCCACCGAGGTGGTGCCGACCAAAACCGGCTGGCCGCGTTGGTGACAGTCGGCAATGTCATCGATGATGCACTTGAGCTTGCCGGCCGCGCTGCGATAGACCCGATCGTTGCCGTCTTGTCTGATCATCTGGCGGTGGGTGGGAATCGGCACCACTTCCAGGCCGTAGATCTGCATGAACTCGTCGGCCTCGGTTGCCGCGGTGCCGGTCATGCCGGCGATTTTTTTGTACATGCGAAAGTAGTTCTGCAAGGTGATCGATGCGATCGAATGGGATTCCGGCTCGATTGTCAGCCGCTCCTTGGCCTCGATCGCCTGGTGCAGGCCCTCGCCCCAGCGTCGCCCGGGCTGCGGCCGGCCGGTGTGCTCGTCGACGATCACCACCTTGCCATCAGTCACCAGATATTCACGATCGCGCGCATAGATGTGCCGGGCGCGCAAGGCTGCGATCAGATGATGCATCAGTTGCAGGTTGTGCGCTTCGTAGAGGCCGCCGGCGTGCAGCAGGCCGCGCTTGCCAAACAGCTCTTCAGCCTTTTCGTAACCGGCATCGGAAAAGTGAATCGCCCGGGTCTTCTCGTCGATGCAAAAATCACCGGTTACCTCCTCCTCGCTGGCTTGCTCACCGCGCTCGAAGAAGCGGGCGAGTTCATTGCAGGCTCCATACATCGGCGTCAGGTCGCCGGCGGCAGCCGAGATCGACAACGGCGTGCGCGCCTCGTCAATCAGGATCGAATCGACTTCATCGACGATCGCCAGGCCGAGCGGACTTTGACACTTTTCCGGTTCGTAGCGCAGGTTGTCGCGCAGCATGTCGAAGCCGAATTCATTGTTGGTGCCGTAGGTTACCGAGCACCGGTAGGCATCGCGCTTGGCCTGCGGGTTACTGCCGGACAGGTTGGCGTCGACGCTAAGCCCCAGCGCGGCATAGGCCGGTCGCATCCAGGCTGCGTCGCGCCCGGCCAGATAGTCGTTGACGGTCACCACATGCACCGGCGTGCCGCACAAAGCGTGCAAACTAGCCGGCAGCACCGCGACCAGCGTCTTGCCCTCACCGGTCTTCATCTCGGCGATCTTGCCGTCGTGCAGGGCGCAGGCGCCGAGCAGTTGGACGTCAAACGGACGCAATCCGAGGGTGCGCTCGGCTGCCTCCCGAATCAGGGCAAAGGCTTCCGGCAGCAGCGCATCGGCGCTTTCGCCGGCATCGGCACGAGTGCGCAGCGCATCGGCAGCAGCGCGCAGTTCGGCATCATCGAGCTTGGCGGTGGCAGCAGCGCGCTCATTGACTGCGGCAACCGAGCGGGCGTATCGTTTCGCGTGTCGGGCGGCCCTGCCGCCGAACAGGGCGCGGCCGAGCATTCCGATCATTGAGCCGGCGCGTTTTGCTCGAGCAGCGCGATGCGATCCCGATACTGCTTGGCGAAGCTGCTGCGACTGTGCGGCCGGCCACCGATGCGCAACTCGAAGTGCAGGTGCGGACCAGTCGACCTGCCGGTTGATCCGACATAGCCAATCACCTCCCGGCGGCGGACGAATGCGTCGGTGGTGGTCCTGATCTCATGCAGGTGCGCATAGAGAGTGGACAGCCGGTCACCGTGATATACCTCGACTGTCTTGCCGTAGTTGCCGAGTCGGCCGGTGTAGGTTACATAGCCGTCAGCGGCGGCAACCACCGGAGTGCCGGTGCGGGCCGCGTAGTCGTAGCCGGAGTGAAAGGCCGGCCGGCCGGTGAACGGATCCGAGCGCCGGCCGAAGGTGGAAGACAGGTAGAAGGTGCCGGTGACCGGCGGCGGATCGAGGATCGGCAGGGTGCCCTTGAGCATCGCCAGATTGGCCGAGGAATCAACGAAGCTTTGCATGAGCAGATCGAGTCGTCCCAGCCCGAGTTCGTAGCCGTGCAGCCGGGCGTCGATTTCGCTCAGGCCGATCTCGCCGGCGACCGGATCCTTGGGTTCGATCGGCAGCGGCACCAGATCCGGATCGATGAGCTGCTCGGTCGGCAGGCCGATCTGCTCGGCGATGATGTTGCCGAGTCGGGCCAGCCGCCACATCCGCACCTCCAGATCGGTGGCGGTGCTGTCGAGGCGTCCAACTGCCGCATCGATCAGTTCGCGTCGCTCGGCATCAGCACGCAATTGCTCGGCGCGCACCAGCTCGACGATGCGCGCGTCTCCCTCCGCCACCCAGCCTTCGGCCAGTTGCAGGGCCGCCTTGTAGATGCCAAAGGCAGCCGCCGCGATCAGCACGATCGCCGTCACTGGCGCTCGCCAGCCGGCCAGGGCGATGGTGAAGGTGCGGCGCAGATTATCGGAAGAGATGATGATGTTCATCCTGTTGACAGGTGATTCTACGAAAATCGCCCGGCAAAACCCCTAAAATTGGGGGTTGATGAAGTCGATCGGTGCATTGATGGGCCAGGGAGCGCTCTCCCGGCTGCGGGATCGGGCTGCCGCCCAGCAGCAACTGGCGGCGGCGGTGCGCGCCCTGCTGCCGGACTTCATAGACGCCAGTCTGGTCAAGGTTGATCTGGTCGAAGACGGCAATTTGCGTCTGGAGGTTCCCGCCGGACAGGCCCGGCTGCTTGCCCAGTTGCTGCCGTCGCTGCCGCCGGCTCTGACCGAATACGCGGTGCGCCGGGTAAGCATCCGGGCGCGCCCCTAAAATAACTGGTGTAATATCAGGACCATCCCCATGACCGCCAGCGAAAAATACAACAACGGTTCCGGCCAGCAAAGGCCGGGTTCGGCCCCGGCAAATGCCCAAAACGGCTCTCCTATTGCTCGGGGGGCATCTGAAGCGCATCAGGAGGCCGAGCAATCAGCCAGGGCGCAAGCCCTTTCGCCGGCTGCCGCTGATTACGCGGATAGTTCGAGAGGAGTTTCTTGCGCTCCCGAGGTGGATGTAGAAGCCCTGCAAGAGGCGCTCAGGCAGTATGAGAAGCTCAATCACATTTCCAATTTCCTCCAAGGTGTCAGCGATGCTGACAAGGACAAGACTATATATCCAAGTTATTCCTGGGATACACCGATGGATATCGTCATCCGGGGAGACTAGTCTTGCCCAGCTGGTTTGATTTTGAAAATGACCTGAAAAAGGTGGCCCGAGAAGGCAAGGGAGCGTTTGTCCAGCAAAAATCTATCGAACTTTTGCAGTCAATCGCAAACAGACAAGACTGCAATGTAATCTATTATGCTTCCGGCTTTCTCGAAAAGCCGCATATCCCCCATTTTACTTCTATAACCGGTGAAGACGTAAATGGCTTCATGACCGGGCTGCACGGGCAAGATTTCTCGAAAAGGCTTCTTTTGATTCTGCATACCCCGGGTGGTAGCCCGGGGGCAGCCCAGACAATTGTTGAATACCTGCGCAGCAAGTACTCTGCCATCGATGTTGCCATCCCGACCTACGCAATGTCGGCAGGCACAATGATAGCGCTGGCTTGCGACCGAATCATCATGGGACGGCAAAGCCAGTTGGGGCCAACTGATCCGCAACTGGTGATTGACAACCGGGGAGTTTCAGCGCATTCGGTTGTAAACCTGTTTGCAAAAGCCAAAAAGGAAATAACCACCAATCCGGTGCTTGCTCTTGCCTGGAATCCAATCCTGGCCAAGTTCGGCACCGCCTTGCCGGAAGAGGCCGGCAGAGCGATTTCCTACGGCACCGGGCTTGTCGAGGAATGGCTGCAAAAGTACATGTTTGCAGACAAGGAAAAGCCGGCTGATCTTGCTAAAGAAGTGGCAGAGTTTTTTGGCGGCACCGAGCATGGCAGCCACAGCAGGCGTATTGATCGGCAAAAAGCCCGACAGCAACATCTGAATGTCGTCGACTTGGAGGATGATCAAAATCTGCAAGACGAGATACTGTCTTTGTATCACCTGTCGACAATAGCATTCGGACACGGCCCTGCCGCAAAGATGATCCTGAGCCAAACCGGCAAAACATGGATCAGGAGTTTGCCCTGATGAATCGTCAGTCGGTTTGCGGTTTGTTAATCGCCGCCGGCTGGCTGTCCCAAGGTTCCTGTCGGGTTGAAAGGCGGGGAAATTGCCCGGTGGGCTTGCCGGCAACCGGGCCATCAGGCTGGGAAGGCTTATAATCTGTCCTCTTGCCCAAGAACATGAACAAGACTGCAATCACTTCTGCTACTGCGGCCGCAAGCCGCCTGCTGCCGTCTCTGGCCGGCGGCGGCGCGTTCAGGCTGCTTGTCGCATCCTTGCTTGCCGCAGCAGCGATCGCATTGCCGGCTGCCGCCAGCGAGTTCACCGACCGGCAGCGCACAGTTGTCATCGGCAAAGCGTCGATCGGCGCTCAGGTAATCGTCGGCACCGGCGCCGAACAGCCGCTGAGCGAAGCGCTGCAAATGGCCATGGACAGTTCGAACATCAGCCATGTCTTTGTCCGCGCCGATCCCGATGAGCCGCGTCTGGCGGTGAACTATTCGGGTCCGGTGCAGGGCTTTGCCAGTTATCTGGCCGGACTCCTGCAAGGACGCTATGATATCTATTTGCAGGCTTCCGGCGGCAATGAGTTCGTCTTGAGCATTGTCCGCTCTGCCACCCAGCAGGTTTCCCGGAGCGCTCCGGCGGCCGAGTAACTGCCGGGGGCTGTATTGCCCGGCAATGTCTTTATTTTTCACGCATTTTTTTATCCGCGGCTTCAAAAAATCAGCCATTGAAGGTTCGTCCGCAAAAGCCAGATTACGATATCGCTATTTCAATATCTTTTGTTCCCGGCTGCGTTTTGAGCCATTGCTGCCATAACCCGGGTTTCTCGACTTTTGCGCCGAGCAGAATTTTGCTTGGCTTGAAGCCCTCGTAGCAGTCAAAATATGCTCGCGGGAATTTTCCGCTCAGATCATTACCGGTCGCGTAATCCCGCCACACCACTATCCTGGCTTCGCTTTCCCTTTCATAGCGTTTTGCCTTGAAGAAGAAGCGAATGAAATCCAGCAGCGATCTTGATATTTCTGGATACTGACTGAATTCCTGGTGAATTTTC
>JAPORI010000078.1:7439-14837 GCA_026710225.1 Betaproteobacteria bacterium | reverse complement strand
CTCAACCACCGCCGTGCTGTAGTTGGCGGCCATGTTGAATTTGCCGAAAGTGGCATTGGCATCCACCACATGCTCGGTGTACAGGGTGTCCCTGTTGCCCTGGACCTGGACTGCATCGTTTTCGTTGCCTAAGGCAAGCAAAGAGTTCGGTGCGCGATTCTCCGCCGCCACCCTGCCGTTGGGCAACACTTCGCCGGCATTGACCAGAACCGGGCTGCTGTTATACTCCTGATAATGGCTCACGCTGTCCGAAGTATCAACCAAGCCCGCGTTGGCAAGACCGATCGGATCATAGGATCGGTAGCGGTGAAAGTTGTAGGCCACTCCCCAGTTGCTCGGTGCATAACTGGCTCCGAGCCGGAAGCCGGCTGCATCCGAGTTGCGATTGTCGGCTGACTTGTTCTTGGCATACGAGACCCCCACATCCAAGCCTGCCGGCATGCTGTAAACCAGCGCCAGATCCCACTGATCTATATCGGAATCCTTGAAGTTCTCCGGCGTTGCCGGCAGACGCAGCGCAGTTATCGATTCGCTGTTGGCAGCGAATGTCTTGTCTTCGGCCCGCAACGAAGCACCTATCCGCAGCCCCTTGATATCCGGCGATGTCCAGCGCAAGGCGCTTTCGTAGTCCTCTGCCAATTCCCGGCCAGTGAAGCCGATATCGTTAGTCCGATCTGCCGATGGTAGCAGAGCCGAGGACACCGACTCGACCCGACCAACCCTGACCCAACCTAGCGGCCCCCGCAGACCAACATCCTGACTGTATATCTCCAGATCAGTCTGATAAGTTCCCGGCCCCTTGTCAGTCGCCGTGCCGGAACTTCTTCCTGTCGCCCCCGGGCGCAACTCGAAATAGTAGGTCGCCACCCAAGTGCTGCTCATGTCGGCATCTCCGACCAGATACAGGCGGCTGTCTCCGTAGTTAATCTCGAAACCACCGTCCCGATTGCCCGTCGGATCTGGAAGGTTGGCGTGCTGCTTGTTGAACCAGTTGATGTGGATCGAACCTCCGAAACCTTCGGCTGCCGAAACGTACTTCATCCCAGCGTCGTCTATCGCCGACCACGCCGGCCCAGACACCAGCCCTCCGGCGGCCGTTGCAAGCAAAACCACCTTGTTGATGACTCTCCTCCTGCCAATCATAATTCTCTCTCTCTTTTTTAAATCACCTTAGGATAAAAAACTGCCGATTAATCTATCACTAGCATATCCCCCCCCCCCCAAAAAATTCAAAAAATGACGAAAATTCGGTGTTTTGCGAGCGCGGACAGTGGTGATGAATTTCGCGGACCGACATGGTGATGACTTAGATGCACCCCTCTGGTGGCACTGAATCGGAGTGCAC
Organism: Betaproteobacteria bacterium; assembly: GCA_026710225.1. GTDB lineage: Bacteria > Pseudomonadota > Gammaproteobacteria > Tethybacterales > Tethybacteraceae > JAPORI01. Next base: position 13,492 of record JAPORI010000078.1, on the reverse strand, counting down.
TGACCGCTGGATCAAAAAGAATTTGCTATTCCCAGAGCCTTATTGTCGCAACAACCGCCCCGACAATCTGGTATTCTCCAGACTTGGCCGTAAAAGGCTCGTAGGCTGGGTTGTCACTGACCATCCGCAGCGCCTGGCGCGGTCGCGGATCACAGCGCTTGACGGTAAAGGCGGTGGTAGAATTTTTCCCACTTCCTCTCGGAGACTGACAATGGAAACGTTCGAACAACAAGGGCATGATTCCGTGGCTGTCGCCAATCGGTTCATAGCGATTGCACGCGGGAATGGAGTTCCCATATGCTCACTGACAAAACTGATAAAGTTGGTGTACATAGCCCACGGCTATTATCTGGCTTTGCGAGACCGCAATCTGATCAGAGACGAGGTGCAGGCATGGCAATACGGACCTGTCATCCCCCGGGTACATCAAGCATTCAAGAGATTCCCCGCGCTTCCCGAGCCTCTTGAAGAAAAGCCAACCAACAGTGAAGAACTGGATGCAGACTCTCTGGGCATCATCGAGTCGGTGTACAACAACTATGGGCGATTCAATTACCACAAACTTTTGCAAATCACCCACAAGCAAGACACCCCATGGTACATAGTGCACCAAAGAGAGGGGAACAAGGGCGGCGTAATAGAAACCGGTCTGATTCAGGAATACTACTACAACCTGCTCGAAAACTCCGGCAGCGATTAAGCAGACGGCCAGGACTGAACCCCGACATGGCAAGCAAAGAGGCACAAGCCATCTGGCAAGCAACCCAAAAAGAGGCAGGGCCTCTTGAGTTGCAACAGGCCAGTTCGCTCAGGGACATAACCGGGATCGCAAGCCGGGTTGCCCGGCAAGTTCCGGCGCTGATTAAATGGCTTTTAGGAATCGGCATTCTGGTCTACACAGCCGACGCTGCCCTCATCTGGAAATCCTGCATTGCCCAGACCCAGGAGCTTTGCGCGGCATATACCCAGCGCAGCCATTATCTTGAAATCGTTGCCCTATCGGCCATTGCGATCATCGTATCCAGTTGCGTGATCGGAGCCAGGGGATTGTTCGCGTTCCTGCTCAAAAGACCGCCGTTGTCCGGGCAACACCCGCAAACTTGAAAATGACCCATTCTCCCGACACCGGCAGCCGTCTTGACACAAACGGCTCAACTAAAGCGGGCAATCCGAATGCACCGGCAAAGGCGCAAATCACCAGTCAAGTCGATGGTAAAATGCTATCCACTTCCTCTCGGAGACTGACAATGGAAACGTTCGAACAACAAGGGCATGATTCCGTGGCTGTCGCCAATCGGTTCATAGCAACCGCCCACAAGCAGGGGGCGCCGATATTCTCGCTTGCCCAACTGATAAGGATGATTTACATTGCGCATGGATTTCATCTGGCTTTTCAAGACACGAATCTGATCAAAGACGAGGTGCAGGCGTGGCCCCAAGGCCCCGTCATCCCCAGAGTGTATGAAACTTTCCTGAGAATCCCTCCGGTCTCCCATCCTTTGCCAGCCAAGCCGGATGTTCAGGATGAAATGGATTTGGACCCATACGCTCTAGGACTTATCGAACTGATTTACCAAGGCTATGGTCACATGAACTATGCACAGATTGCCGAGTTGATGCGCCAGAGAGGAACTCCGTGGGACCTGGTGTATAAAAGCAAGGGCAACCGGGCAACAATAGAACCGGAACTGACCAGAGAATACTACCATGCCTTGATTGAAAACAGACGCAAAAAAGCCCAAGCGCTTCAGCACCTTGAAGCGGCGCTATAAACATAAAGGATAACAATGCAGCCGAAACTGAAAAAAGCCCCTGAGCAGACGATGCAGGAGGCAGTTAGCAGGCTTGCCGCCAACCGGGAAGAAATAACGCAAGCAATCAATGAGCAAGCTGCAACCCTCGAATTGCAACAGGCCAGTTCGCTCAGGGACATAACCGGGATCGCAAGCAAGGTTGCCCAGCAGGTTCCAGCGCTGATCAAATGGCTGTTGGCAATCGGCACTTTGATATATGCAGCCGATGCTGCCCTCATCTGGAAGGCCTGCATCCCCGAGACGCAGGAACTTTGCGCAGCCTATGCCCAGCGCGGATCGCACCTTGCAATTGTCTCTTTCTCGGCCATTGCGATCATAGTCTCCAGTTGCGTCGTCGGAGCCAGAGGATTGTTCGCGTTCCTGCTCAAAAGACCGCCGTTGTCCGGGCAACACCCGCAAGCTTGAAAATATCCCATTCTCCGAGCACTGACCGCCGCCTCGGCAATAAAGGAGCAATCCTGGATGGCAATCCAAACGCTCCAGAAAAGGAGCAAATCGCCAGGCACGACGATGATAGAATCCTGACCTCTTCCTCTCGGAGACTGGCAATGGAAATTTTCGAGCAACAAGGGCATGATTCCGTGGCTGTCGCCAACCGGTTCATAGCAGCCGCCCACAAGCAGGGAGCACCGATATACTCGCTTGCCCGGCTTATACGGCTGATTTACATAGCACATGGCTGTCGTCTGGCTTTACGCGGCGCTCATCTGATCAGGGACGAGGTGCAGGCGTGGCCGCAGGGACCCGTTATCCCCAGGGTTTATGACGCTTTTTTGCGAATCCCCCCGGTTGCAGAGCCTTTGCAAGCAAAACCGGATGTCCAGGATGAAATGGACTCGGATCAATATGCTCTCGAACTTATCGAGGCGATAAATCAAGACTATCGGCATCTGAACTACGGTCAACTTGCCGAGTTGACACGCATGCAAGGCACTCCATGGGACTTGGTGTACCGAAGCAGGGGCAACCGGGCAACGATAGAGCCGGAACTGATTAAGGAATACTACCTTTATCTGGCTGAAGATACTGATGACAGTGACCTGATGCAGCCCCTTGAAGCCGCAAACTAAGCAACGGGAATAATGCAACCGGAGCCGAAAAAAGCCATTGAGCAAACATTGCAAGCGAAGATTGGCAAGCTTACTGCCGACCGGGAAAAATTAACCCGGATAATCAAGAGAGGAACTGCAACTCTCGAGTTGCAGCAGGCAAGTTCACTCAGGGACATAACCGGGATCGCAAGCAAGGTTGCCCGGCAGATTCCAGTGCTAATCAAATGGCTTTTGGGGATCGGCCTTTTGATCTATGCAGCCGGCGCTGCCCTCATCTGGAAATCCTGCATCCCCGAGACGCAGGAACTTTGCGCGGCATATGCCCTGCAAGGACAGTATCTTTCGATTGTCGCCCTATCGGCCATTGCGATCATAGTCTCCAGTTGCGTTATCGGAGCCAGGGGATTGATCGCGTTCCTGCTCAAAAGACCGCCGTTGTCTTCGCAAAACCCGCAAACTTAGACAGGATCGGCTTGTTGACCACAGCCGGATCGGCAGTTCGCGCCGATAATCTGTAGCCAGATCATGTCAGCAAAACCAGCAACTGCCAGAATGCCGCTGTGGGGACACCTGCTGTGTGCGGCCGCTACCGCCGCCGCTCTGGCCGCATCCTTCTGGCAGCATCAACGAGCACTGGAAAAGCAACAGCTGCAAGAGGCGGCCGAAGCCAGCCTCGCCCAGCAGCCGCTTTCGCTTGCCGAACTGGTTTCCCTGCCACCGCCACAGTTGCGCTGGCGGCGGGCTAGCCTGACTGGCCGCTACGATGCCAGCGGCCAGTTTCTGCTTGATAACCGGGTTTGGCAAGGCCAGCCGGGTTTTCACGTGCTGGTGCCGCTGCAAGTGCGCGAGGATCTGTGGATCCTGGTAAACCGCGGCTTTCTGGACTCTACTGGAGATCGTTCGGCTCTGCGGCCGCCGCCACCACCCTCCGGCGCAATCACCGTCTCCGGCCAACTGGCTGCACCAGCCCGGGAAGCGTTGCGCCTGCAAGGTCCGGCGGTTGACGGGATGATCTGGCGCAGCATCGACCTGGCGCTGTGGCAGCAGCGCACCGGCCGGCCGGTGCTGCCGGTGGTGCTGGTCGTCGATTCGGACCCGCAACTGGCATCAGTAGCCGGCACGCCGGACTTCCGGGCTGCCACCAGCCGCGGCTACCGGTTGCAGTGGCTGCTGCTGGCTGCGGTGGTGATCGCCGGCTGGCTGCGGGTGACCAGAGTTTTGCGGCGTGAATCCTAGGGTCTCGCTGCTGCTGCTCGCGGCAGTATGCGTGCTGCCGCTGGTTGCATCGACGCTGCTGTTTGCCTACGGGCCGCGGCCGGATGCAACCGTAAACCACGGTGAGCTGATCCTGCCGCCGGTGGCACTGCCGGCAGCGGCAGCCGGTGCCGATGCCGAATTACGTCAGCGCACCTCGATCTGGCAGCTGGCGGCGCTGGCACCGGCGGCCTGCACCGCCGAATCCTGCCGGCAGCGGTTGTGCATGATTCACCAGGCCCGGTTGGTAAATGTCGGAAAACTGCCCCGCATCCGGCTGCTGTGGCTGGCTTTCGGCTCCGGTCAGCCACCCGATCAGCTACCCACCGATCCGGACTGCGGCCGGCAACTGGCCGCCGGTCAAGTCGAGGGCCTGAAACCGATCGATACCCTGGCTGACACCAGGATCGTCGCAATCGGGGAGGATTTGCACCGCCGGCTGGGCGCTGGCGCCATATTCATAATCGATCCGGCCGGCCGGGCGATGATGCGTTATCGCTCCGATGCCCAAGTCGCCGACATCGCCAAGGATCTGGGGCGACTGCTGCGCCTTTCCCAGCGTAACTGATAAACTAAAATACAGCAAGAAACCCAGAAGCATCTTGATTCAAGGACTGAAATGGACCAGCCTGCTGCCACCTCCCGGCTCATCGGGCCCAGAATGCTGCTGGCTGCGGCCGCGGCGCTTGCCTTTGCAGTAATCGTACTGGGCGCCTATGTGCGCCTAGCCGATGCCGGGCTTGGCTGCCCGGACTGGCCGGGTTGCTACGGGCAACTGGTCGGAGTACCGGAAACCGATGCCGCCGGGATGCCGATCGATGCAACCCGAGCCTGGATCGAGGTCTCGCATCGCTATCTGGCGGCGCTGCTCGGACTTTTGATTCTCGCCGCCGTCGCCAGCGCTTTTCTCCGGCCGGCACCAGGCCGGGAACGAGTGTTGGCCGCAACCCTGCTGGCGATGGTCTGTGCTCAGGGTCTGCTCGGAGCGCTGACGGTTACCGAGCGGCTGATGCCGGCGATAGTTGCCGCCCACCTGATCGGCGGGATGCTGATCCTGGCGCTGCTGGCCGCCTACTGCGCCCGAACCTTCCTGCCGGCACCGGCGGTTGCAGCCGGCGGCCGCCGGCTGCAAATGCTGCTGGTCGGAGCGGCCCTGGCGCTGTTTGGGCAACTATTTCTAGGAGTATGGGTTTCGGCCAATTACGCGGCCCTGGCCTGCGGGATCGAGTATCCGACCTGCAACGGCGACTGGGTGCCGGATGCCGGTAATTGGGAAGCATTGGCGCTCAACCGGCAACTGGGCGAGACCAGTTCCGGCGCGCCGGTGTCCGGCGCGGCCCTGGAAACCGTCCACTGGCTGCACCGGATCGGGGCGGCAACTGCGCTGGTGGCGCTGGCCGCCGCAGTTTGGGGACTGGCAGCAGCCGGCCTGAAAAAGGCGGCCATTGCCCTGGCCGGAGCGCTTTCGCTGCAGTTCGGGTTGGGAATTGCAACCGTCATGTCGGCGCTGGCCCTGCCGGTTGCCCTGGCGCACAACGCTGGTGCTGCGTTGCTGGTTATCGCACTGGCCGCAGCAAGCGCACCGGTATTTCTGGCACCGGCATCGCCGGCGGCAGTCAAATGAGCGACTCGGCCCTGGCCGCCGCCGGCAGTGCCGGCTGGCGCGACTACCTGAACCTGACCAAGCCGCGGGTGGTGGCGCTGATCGTCTTTACCGCAGTGGTCGGCATGGCCGCGGCGATGCCGGCGGCAACGGTGCCAGCGGCGCCGTTGACCCTGCTGGCAGCGGTGGTTGGCATCGGTCTGGCTGCTTCCGGCGCCGCGGCGGCCAACTGCATGATCGAGCGGCTGATCGATGCCAAGATGCAGCGCACCATGCATCGACCGGCCGCCGCCGGACGTATCTCGCCGCTGGCTGCCGCCGGCTGTGCCG
>JAPORI010000078.1:0-7429 GCA_026710225.1 Betaproteobacteria bacterium | reverse complement strand
TGGCCGGGGCGGTAAACCTGCTCACCATGCTGCTCACCCTGGCGACCTTTTTCGGATATGCGATCGTCTATACGGTATGGCTCAAGCCGGCCACCCCGCAAAACATCGTCATCGGTGGTGCGGCCGGAGCAATGCCGCCGGTACTGGGATGGAGTGCGGTGACCGGATCGATAAGCCACGAACCGCTGCTGCTGTTTTTGATCATCTTCGTCTGGACGCCGCCGCATTTCTGGGCGCTGGCCCTGTACCGGCGCGCCGATTACCAGCGCGCCTGCATCCCGATGCTGCCGGTTACCCACGGTGCCGAATTCACCCGCCTGCAGATTCTGCTCTACAGCCTGATTCTGGTTGCAGTGAGCCTGTTGCCGTTTGCAACCGCAATGGCCGGCTGGCTCTATCTGGTCGCGGCCACGGCAGCCGGGGCAGTCTTTGTCTGGCTGGCGATGCGCACCTGGCGGCTGCGCACTGATTTGGAAGCCCGGCGCCTGTTCGCCTATTCGGGCCTCTACCTGCTGATCGTGTTTGCAGCCCTGCTCGCCGATGTCCTGATCGGGAACTGGCAATGAGCGCTGCGGAAAGTTTTTCCCTGACACCGGAGGCGCTTGCCGATCCGGTTGCGTTGGTTGGCCGTGACGGCAAGTGTCTGGCGGTCAATCCGGCCTTTGCCAAGCTGGGGATTACCCATGCAATCGGCAAGCGACTCGAACTGCTCGCTGCCGAGGAGGGGCGGGAGACCCGCAATCAGTTGCGCAACGCGCTGAAGAATTCGGCGGTGCGGGAATCGAGCATCTATCTGGAGGAATACCGCAACAGTCGCTGGAAGGTGGTGATCGTGCCGCTGGCCGCGGATCGCGCAGCAATGATCTTCCTGGCCGGCGGCAAGGATCTGGCCTACGTCGATGCGCTTACCGGATTGCCCAACCGGCGCGACGGACTTCATCAACTGGAAATCGAATGGGCGCGGACGCTGCGCAATGAAGGCAAGCGCTTTTCGCTGGCTCTAGCCGACATCGATCACTTCAAGCAGATCAACGACCGCTACGGACACGAAGTCGGTGACCAGTGCCTCAAGGCGGTTGCCAAGCGACTCAAGGCGGTGCTGCGCAAGGGCGACTGGTGTGCCCGCTGGGGTGGCGAGGAGTTTCTGATCTTCCTGTATTCGACCGCCAGCGAGAAAAAGGGCGGGCTGGCCGGCTGCGAACGAGCCCGCAAGAGCGTCTGCAGCCGGCCGTTCATCACCTCGAGCGGCTCGCAGATCTCCCTTGCGGTAAGCATGGGCGTGGTCGATTCGAACATGTATCGCAAGGGCGGAACGGTGCAGCAGATGTTTGCCGATGCCGACATGCTCATGTACGAGGCCAAGGCCGCCGGCCGCAACCGCACTTGCGTAAACGAGGCCGGTGCCAAGTTGTTCTGGCAGCGCGAGGAGATTCGCAATCTGTTGCGCGATGACGGGCTGGAAGTGGTTGCCGAATCCGCCTATCCGCTGGGCAAGAAAGACGAGAGCTGCCTGTTTTGCGCGCCGCGACTAATCGATGGCGACAAGCTGACGACCATGCGGCTGCTGCGCGCCGCCCGACTGCAAGAGATGCTTCAGGAAATCGAGAACCACTGGTTTGCAACCCTCGCCGCCTGGCTGGCCGACAAGCCGGCCACCACGATCATGGCGCCGATCTCCTCACCATCGCTGCTGGTGTTCGAGCGACTGCTGCCGATTCACGAGGCGATCGGCAAGATCAGCGATCTGGGCCACCGGCTGGTGCTGCTCGCCCGGGCCAACGAAGACATCGCCATCCCGGCGGTGCGTTCGGTAAAGGATCTGCGCATTGCCGGAGCCGAGTTCGGGCTGCGCTCGATCAGTCTCGAAAGCGTCCCGGTTGAACTAATCGAGCGTCTGCAGCCAATCAACATCCTGCTTGATCCGTGCAAAGAGGACGACATCCGCCCGGGAGTGCGCCAGGCGCTTGAAACCTGCAACGCAACAATCTTCCTCTACAGCAACAGCGACGCTACGGCGAAATAGCGGCCCTTTTTTTTCGAGTCGGCGGCCAGCCCCAACTTAGCTCAACTATTCGGACTGGGCAGCCGCCAATCTGGCGATGACATCGCTGTCTTGCAGGGCCGGATTATCCTGAGCATAGTCGCCGGCGGTCTTGCCTTCCTCGGTGACAAGACCCGGATCGGCACCGGCTTCCAGCAATATCACGATGATTGCCGGTTGCGAATTGAATGCCGCCGCCCCGTGCAACGGGGTAACGCCGTGGCTGTCGCGGCTGTTTGCATCAGCACCGGCTTCCAGCAGCGCGGCAACGATCGCTGGCTCGAAATTGAAGGAGGCCGCCTCGTGCAGGGCAGTGACGCCATACCGGTCGCGGGCGTTGAGATCGGCGCCAACTTCCAGCAAGGCGGCAATAATTTCCGGCTGCGGATTGTTTGCAGCGGCCGCATGCAGCGGTGTCAGGCCGTCCTCATCGGCGCGGTTGACATCGGCGCCGGCAGCGACCAGAGTTGCAATCACCTGAGGGTCAGGATTGAACCCGGCGGCCGTGTAAAGCAAACTGCGGCCGTCTTCGGGTGCATGATTGGGATCGATGCCATCTTGCAGGCACTCGCTGACCTGCTCGGCGGTTGCCTGCTTGAAAAACTCGAATAAAAGGAATTTGCAGTCGGCGGCAACTGCCGGCCAACCGGGCAGCAGCAAACCTGCCGCCAGAGCCAGAGTCGGGACGATCCTGGACCGGCTCCTGCCAATCACTGCACTTGCGACACCTTGAGCCTGGCAATGCCGGCAACATCCTTCAGCGCCGGATTGCCCTGAGCATGCTCCCAGGCGGTGTTGCCTTCCTCGTCGACCAGCGACGGATCAGCACCGGCTTCAACCAAGGCGGCAATGACCGCAAAGTCGCTGCTGTGGATGGCAGCCCTGTGCAGGACGGTCAGTCCAAAGTTGTCGCGGCTGTTTACTTCAGCACCGGCTTCAACCAAGGCGGCGATGATTGCCGGAGATGGATTCTCGGTGGCTGCCGCATGCAGCGGCGTGGCACCTAGTCGATCGCGACTGTCGATGGCGATGCCGGCTTCAATCAGGGCGGCAATTACTGCCGGCTCGGCATTGCCGGCTGCCGCCGCGTGCAGCGGCGTGGCACCTAGTCGATCACGACTGTCGATGGCGGCGCCGGCTTCAACCAGGGCAGCAATTACTGCCGGCTCGGCATTGCTAGCTGCGGCTGCATGCAGCGGCGTGGTGCCGGCCTGGTCCAGACTTTCGATCTCGGCGCCGGCGGCAACCAGCGCGGCAATTACCGCCGGATGCGGATTGTTTGCCGCCGCCCAGTGCAACGGGGTAAGGCCAAGGGCATCCTCGCGGCTGTTGACATCGGCTCCGGCCTCCAGCAACGGAGCAACGATGGCAAGCTCCTTGTTGTAAGACGCCACATACAGCGGCGTGTGCCCTTTCTGGTTGCGGCTGTCAACCTTGGCACCGGCTTCCAGCAGGGCGGCAATGATCGCCGGATCCCGGGTTCGGGCAACCGCCAAGTGCAGCGGCGTCCAGCCAGCCTCCTGACGACTGGCATCAGCTCCGGCTTGCAGACAGTCCTCCACTTCCGACAAGGTTGCCGTCTTGAAGAAACTGTCGGCAAGAAAATCACAGTCGGCGGCAACTGCCGGAGACGCCCACAGCATCAGGCTGCCCGCGCCAACAAGCGCTTTGCGAAAAAAATGTCTGGCCATGATTAGGGTGCTGCCTGTGCGGAAACTCTCTCTCTTGAACTCCATATTTTACAGCCGGCAGGTGCCGCTTGGCAAATGAAACAGGCCGGATCCTTTCTTTGCACCAACTCAGGGAGCCGGTTTGAGGAAAAAACTTTAGCGCAGTTTCAGGTCAATCCGCCAGGAATCGCCGGCGCCGTCAGCACCTAGATCGACATCCAGCCGCCGCCCGGCAAACCGGAATCCGTAGCGATCGACGACTATTCCCCTGTCCGCCGAGACAAAGTCGGCCTTGAAGGTTGCCAGAGCGGAGTCGGCAAACAACCGCACCGGCAGACCATAACTGGCGCTTCCCGACAGTGACCGGTCATTGTCGGCAGCGGAACTGTTGCTCATGCGTGGGGAAATCTCAAGTTGCAGACCCCGGCCGTCGGAGCCGAAGTCGTAACTGATGCTCGCATCGAGCCGCTCCTCGTTTACCTCACCGTCATCATCGGCGTTCCAGCGCGAACTGAACTCCGCCTGCAAGCCTCTATCCCACTTCAGATTGATTCCGGCGCTGGTGTCTAACGCATTGCTGCCCAGCCACTCGTCGCCGCCATCGTGATACAGATGCGCACCGACAAACGGCCGCAGCGCAACTTCCGGCACCGGCACGAACGAACTGGACGCCTTGAAGTCCGCCTGCAACCGCCAGGCCTTGCCGGTTGCCTCCGGGCTCATACCCAGCGCATCCATCTTGCTGCGCACCACCAGCGCCTTGACGCCGCTGTCAATCTCGACCAACTCATGCGACCAGTTGCCCTCGATACCGCTGGCTACCGACAGGTAGTCGGTGTCCCGGGCAGTCTGGGCTGCATTGTCCATATTGGCACCGCGCATGTATTCACCGCTTCCGAAGCCGGCGCTCACCCACATTCGGGCGCGATCGGAAATCGGCAGGCTCAGATACGGATAAACCACATTGAGCTTGCGCTCGACTGCGATAGTCTTTTGCTCGCCGACTAACAGATCGGAATTCGAGTTGCCGAATGCGACCCCGAAGCGCTTGCTCGAAGTGCGGTACTCGGCTCCCATCATCACCATGTTTATCTTGCCGTCATAAAAGACCACCCCACCGTCCGCCAGCGGTGATCCGTCCACCGAAGCGCGGCTGGCCGCACCCCAAATCCGTCCCTGCGGGCCTCCGCTTTGCGAACCGTCAAGGGCGAAATCAAAGCCGCCGGAATGCAGGAAGTCGCGCCAGGCCATCCGCTCGCCGGCATCGGTCTCGTGCTCGTCCTCGTAGCGCCAGTCCTCCCACTGCTGCTGCGCCGAAGCCAGCTGCAGATACGGTGCGCTCTGATCCGCAAGTTGAGCCAAGTCGGCACCACCAGTCGGCGGTGTTGGAGCATTGAGCCGCGCCTGGATCAAATCTATTGCCGCAACCGCAACCGCCCGGTCAATTGCCAGCATCACCACTTTATCTTGATTGTCAGCAACCGCTTCGGCCGCCGCCTCTTGCACAGTTAACTCGACGACAACCGTCGCAATGCCGCCACGGCCATCAGCGACCTCGACCGTAAACCGGTAGGGACGCTCCCGAGCCGTCAGCTCCTCGCCGGCGGCGACCACGATTTGACCGCTGCTCTCATCGATCTCAAACAGGTCTGCATCATCTCCGGACACTATCTGGTAGGTAAGCGTATCGGCATCCGGATCGTCTGCGACAATCGATCCGATCCCGGTGCCGGACTCAACCGCCGCCTGTCTTCTGGCAATCGTATATTCCATCTGCATCAGCGCACTGGCAAAAGACGGCGCACTGTTGCCTACCGCAGCAACGTTGATTTGCAACACCTGCTGAGCGCGCAGACCATCGGCATCGGTTGCCACCAAGGTCACCGCGTGGCTGCCCAGCGGTGCATCCGGCTGCACCGTAAAGGCCAGCGTATCGGCATCGAAACTCAGCCAACTGCCCGCCAAACTGGCCGTGTAGGTAACGCTGTCGCCGGCATCCTGATCAGAAGCCGGCACGACGAAGAAACTGATCATCGCTCTAGCCGCAACCTGATAGGTGGTCTGCGCGGCAGCCGGAAACTGCGGCGCTTCGTTGACATCACCGATCTGCACCACAACCTCGGCGGACGACAGGCCGCCGTTGCCGTCGTCGGCATCGACCAGGAAGCGGTAGATCTCCTGACCCTCGTGGTCAAACTCCACTCCCTCACGCACCGACAGCGCACCACTACTGGGATTAATCGCAAACAAGCCGGCATCGGCTCCGCGCAGTTCATAACTCAGTCTGTCACTATCCTGGGCAACAACCGTTCCCAGCGAGCGACCGGATGCGTACTCGCCCTCAACCAGATTGAAATCGGTTGTAGACCTGGCAAAGTCCGGCCAACTGTTAGTCGAGCCAGCCGCGGCAACCGCCAGCTTGAACACCCGCTCGTTCACCACTTCCGGCTCATTGAGCGCAACCGCACCGCCGCCGGCCAACGCCCGCAGGCTGCTGCCGGGACTGACTGCCACCGCCTGCACCCGCAGGGTAAGCGTTCCCGGCGTTGCCGACACCGCAAGGGTCAATTCGCCGGTAGCCTGATTGAGCACCAGCCAGGACGGCAACTCCGCACCGTTGGTCTGTTCGGCCTGATACACAATCGTCCGGCTCTCGGTCTCCGGATCCGATGCCGGGCGCAGCATGAGCGTCGTCGCAACTCCGACTGTCGCAATCTGGGCGAACTGCTCGGGCAGCATCGGCGCCTCGGCAACATCACTAATCGCAAGCACTACATTACCGACGGTTGCCGCACCATACTCGTCGCGGGCAACAACCGCAAACGTGTAACTGGCCTTGCCCTCGTGGTCGAAATTCACCGAACGCACAAGGCGCACCACCCCGCTTTGTGCATCGACCGCAAACAGGCCTGCATCAGAACCGCCGCGCATGCTGTAGAAAATCGCATCCGACTGAAAATCGCGCGCCGAAAGGGTGACTATTGCCGTTCCGGACGCAGTCTGCTCGCGGCCCGAATTCTCCGGACGACTGTAGGTCAAATCATCAAAGCGCGGCGCATCGTTGGCACCGGCGGTAACTTGCGCAACCAACGGAGTGTCCTGACTGATCCCGTCGGCGCTGAACCAGTGCAGCGTCGCTGCATAGGAAACTCCCGGCACCAGATCGACGAGCCGCACCCGGTTCTCCTCACTGCTCACAGACACCGTGTGAGCAAAGCCGCCCACTCCGTAACTTACCTGAATGAAGCCGCGATCCGCCTCGGCAAACTGGCGGGTGTACTCCGAGTTGCTCCAGCCCAGAGTTACCTCGGTGCGGCTGCTGTCCACCAACCGGAAATTGGCGCCAGTGTAGCTGGCCGGTTTCTCGTCGATGTCGTTGATGCGCACAAACACCGTAACCGTCGCCAGACCCGTCTCCACTCCGGGGGAAGCCGGCACGCCGTCGGATGCCTGCACCACCACTGTCTGGCGTGAGGCTGCCTCGTGGTTGAAGTTGGCACCGACCACCGCAACCAGTTGGCCGTCGCTAGCACCGATGCGGAAAGAACCGTCGCCGCCGACCAGACTGTAGATCAGACCGGTTGGGTTGTCGGCATCGACCGCAGTTATCGGCGAACCGACATCAGTGTCGGCAGCCAGCAGCGCCTGCCCAACGTTCTCGTCGATGGAAAGACCCAGCGCTGCAATCGCCAACGGATCGCCGGCAAAGGCAAACACC
>JAPORI010000227.1:3065-15244 GCA_026710225.1 Betaproteobacteria bacterium | reverse complement strand
GCTTTCCTCGATTGCCTTGAGTTCCAAGTCTATGCCCAGTGCCTCACTCAAGATGGCAAGATTCTCTTCCTTGGCCAGCCAGGGTGTGAAATCCTTGGTCTCGTTTGGCCAGACCTCTCTTAATCCAACCCGTTGCAGTCGGCCCAAATTTTTGTTGTTTGACATCTTTCCCTCCATTTAATCGGCAATCAGATCGGCTTGCCGCCCAATCAGCCAGCCATTCTAGCATCAGGCAACAAATACCTTGCGCTGCGGTTGCGATACAATGCATCAATCAATTATCGATTTAGTCAGCAACCTTTCCTAGATGTCTTCGTCTTCGGCTAGCCGCAGCTGTGATACCAGCGTCGGCGTGATTGGCTCGGGCATCGGCGGCCTGGCCGCAGCCTGGCTGCTGGCTTGCACCTGCCGGACAACCCTCTATGAAAAGCTCGCCTATCCGGGCGGCCACTGCAACACGATTGATACGCCTGATGGGCCGATCGATACCGGCTTCATCGTCTACAACGAAAGGAACTATCCCAACCTTACCCGGCTGTTTGAACACCTTGCGGTCAAGACCGCCCCTTCCAACATGTCGTTTGGCGTGTCAATTGATTCGGGCAAAATCGAATACGCCGGCCGCGATCTGCCGGGTCTGTTTGCCCAGCCGACCAACTTGCTGCGCCCGGCATTCCTGCGCATGCTTTTTGACATCATCCGCTTCTACCGCCAGGCACCCGCACTGCTGCAAGCCGATCCGGCGATGCGGGAGAAACTCGCTCAGACAACCCTGGGCGAATTCCTGCACCAGCAGCGCTACGGCGAAGCCTTCGTCGCTCAGCACATAATCCCGATGACCGCCGCGATCTGGTCCACGCCGGCGAGCAAGGCACTCGATGCGCCGCTGGCCTCGTTTGTCGACTTTTGCACCAATCACGGGCTGCTGCAACTGCAAGGCCGGCCGCAGTGGCGCACCGTTGCCGGCGGCAGTCGCTGCTATGTGCGCAAACTGCTTGCCGAATACGAACAGCGCGGCGGCAAGCTGTGCCTGAACACGCCGGTGACCCAAGTTGCGCGCGAGAACGGTCGGCTGGTGGTTTCCGGTGCCCACGGATCGCAGGCACACGATCATGTGGTGTTTGCCTGTCACGCTGATGCGGCCGGCCAGATTCTGGTCGATGCCAATCCGCAGCAGGCTGAATTTCTCGATGCGTTTTCCTATCAGCAAAACCGGGCGCTGCTGCATACCGATGCAAGCCTGATGCCAAAGCGCAAGAGAGCCTGGTGCAGCTGGAACTATCTGGATTGCGGCAAGCCCGAGCGCGCCGCCCCTTGCGTTTCCTACTGGATGAACAGTCTGCAACCGATTGCCTCTTCAACCAACTACTTTGTAACTCTCAATCCGCCCAACGACCCGCGGCCGGAAACCGTGCTGCGCAGCATCGTCTATGAGCATCCGCTCGCCAGCCTCGCCGCCCAGGCGGCCCGGCAGCGCACCTGGCAGGTGCAGGGCCAGGACAACATCTGGTTTTGCGGTGCCCATCTGGGTTTTGGCTTTCACGAGGACGGCATCCAGTCCGGCCTGGCGGTCGGCGAGGCGATCGGCGGGGTTGCCCGTCCCTGGTCGGTCGATCCGGCCGATGATCGGATAAATCTGCCGGCGGCCTGGCACCAGCAACCGGATCGCCGGGCCGCCCAGAGCCAATGAAGATCGGGCGCAATTCGGCGCTTTTCTCCGGCCGGGTGATCCACCAGCGGCGCGCGCCGCGGTCGCATCGGCTCTCCTACCGGGTATTTTGCCTGTATCTGGACCTGGCCGAGCTGCCCGAACTGGATTGCAAACTGCGCTGCTTTGCCCACAACCGCTCAGCCTTGCTTTCATTCCACGATCGCGATCACGGCCGGCGCGACGGCTCCGACCTTGCCGGTTACATCCGCAGTCTGGGCGAGGAAGCCGGGATCGGGGATCGGATCGCATCGATTCGCTTGCTGTGCTACCCGCGCCTGCTTGGCTATGTATTCAATCCGCTGAGCGTCTATTTCTGTCACGACGAGCAGCAGCGGCTGATCGCGACGATCTACGAGGTCAAGAACACTTTCGGCCATCAGCACAGTTATGTATTCACCGATCTGGACAGCGCCGCCGACGGTCGCGTCCGGCTGCATCAGTGTCGCAAGCACATGCATGTATCGCCGTTCATGCCGATGGACGCGAGTTACAGCTTTCGGCTGCGGCTGCCCGATCCGCAGATGGAGTCGGATCGCCAGCAGCTTTCGGTTGCGATTCGCTGCCGCGCAGCAAGCGGCGATTGCCTGCACGCTCTTTTTTCCGGCTACCGCCGGGAGCTGTCCGATGCCCGGATTCTGGCCACGGTTGCCGGCAATCCGGTGCTGACCTGGAAGGTCATTGGCGCAATCCACTGGCACGCGGCCAGATTGTGGTTCAAGCGCCTGCCGGTGCACTCCTGTCCGCCGCCGCCGCAACACACTCATACTATAATTGGAAAAACATCCGACTCTTCTCCCAGTTCCTGTCAATGAGCACCCCAGATTCATCTCCCCCGCAATGCATCGACTACGTCAAGGCCTCCCCACCGGTGCCCGGCAACACCCTGTGCCGGCGAATGGTTTTTGCGGTGCTCGGCCTGATTGAGCGCGATTTCTTGCAGATTCAGACCCCCGAGGGCAACTGTTACGGATTTGGCAGCCGCAGCGGTGAGTTGCGCGCCCAGATGACCGTCCACCACCGGCGTGCCTGGCGGCGAATCTGCCTGGGTGCCGATCTGGGCTTTGCCGAGAGCTATCTGCGCGGCGAATGGGATACCGACAATCTGGCCGAATTGCTGCATATCTTTGCCCGCATCAACCGGCCGGCCCGCCGCCCCTTTCCGGCTGCCGCCTTGTTCAAGAAACTGGCTCGCACCATCCATCTGTTGCAGGGCAATTCACTGGCCGGTTCCCGGCGCAACATCGCATTTCACTATGATCTGGGCAACGACTTCTATGGCCTGTGGCTTGATCCGGGCATGACCTATTCGTGTGCCCGCTTCGCCGATGACGGCAGTGAGGATTTGCAGGCCGCGCAGAGCCGCAAGCACGAGCACATCTGCCAACTCGCCGGACTGAACCCGGCCAGCGAGGTGCTTGAAATCGGCTGCGGCTGGGGCAGTTTTGCCCGGCACGCCAGCCAAGCGCACGGCTGCAAGGTGCACGGCCTTACCCTTTCCCGGCCGCAACTGGAACATGCCCGCGCCTGCGCCGGGAAGTCTGGCGCAGCCGAGCAAATGCAGTTTTCCCTGCAAGACTACCGGGACAGCCGCGGCCAGTTCGATGCGGTGATCTCAATCGAGATGTTCGAGGCGGTCGGTGAGCGGCACTGGCCGAAATTCTTCGCCACCATCCGCGACCGGCTCAAGCCCGGTGCCAGTGCAGTCTTGCAGATCATCACCATCGACGATGCGCGCTTTGAACGCTACCGGCGGGAAGTCGACTTCATCCAGCGCTATGTCTTTCCCGGCGGCTGCCTGATTGGCCCGCAGGTGCTGCGCGAGCAGGTTGCTGCGGCCGGATTTGCGATCGCCAGCGAGGAATTCTTCGCCGCCGACTATGTCAAGACCCTGGCGATCTGGCAGCGGGCCTTCGCCGCCAACTGGCCGGCGATAAGCCAGCTTGGCTTTGACGAGCGCTTCCGCAGGATGTGGAACTACTATCTGAGTTACTGTCAGGCCGGCTTTGCCAGCGGCCTGATCAATGTCGGAACCTTCAAGCTGGTGCGCAAGGAATCCTGATTGGCTAGTCCGGCAGCTTGGCCGCGCGCCCGGCCAGCCCAATCAGCGTCCCGAGCAGCGGCACGCGCGCATAGAAGCCGGCTGCGGCATCCCAGTAATCAATGTGGCTGGCAACCCGTCCGTCGCCGGCGATTTCTATCTCGCTGAGACCGACAAAATCGAGCCGGCCGACCACCGCAACCTGACCGGTGAAGTGCCACTTTACCAGCCAGCGCACCGGCCCTGCATCAGCGACCAGCCTCTGCCGATACTCGATGGCGAAATTGGCCTGCTTGACTTCCCGGCGCGTCTTGGCCAGCAGTGCGGCCAGAGCCTTGCGGCCGCAAATGCTGTTGAACGGATCGGCAAACCGGTAATCATCGGCAACCAGCTCATTGATGAGACTTTCGGAAAGCTCGCCCTGGCTGTTTACAAACAGTTCCAGATAGCGTTCGAGCAGTTGATTTGCATCCATGCCGCTCTCCCTATTGCTTTTCAGATTCAGCCGGATCGGGCAGCGACTTTGCATCGACACGGGTGATCTTGCGCATCAACGGAAAATACAGCGCCGCCGGCAGCAGGCTGACGAGTTTGGTCGGCCAGGTGATTTTGCCCGGAAAATGAATCTCGAAGCGTTCGCTGGCCAGACCCCGCACTATCGCCGCGGCTGCCGTCTTGGCGCTGATGATGCCGGGCATCTTGAACTTGTTGAGTTCGGTCATCGGCGTATCGACAAAGCCGGGGCTGATTACCTGAACAACGACATTGCTACCGTGCAGCTCGCATCTGAGGCTTTCGGCATAGGAGATCAGTGCCGCCTTGGTCGCGGCATAGAAGCTTGCATTGGGCAGACCGCGCCAGCCGGAAATCGAAGCGACAAATACCAGCCGGCAGCGTCTTGAACTGTTGATCAGCCCGGGCAGCACCGCCGCCGCGCAGTTGACCGCTCCTTGCAGGTTGGTTGCGATGTGCTCGGCCGCCACCGATCCGGTTACCCGGCAGGTGGGCATCGGCCGGTAGACGGCGGCATTGATCACCACCAGATCAAGATGATCGCAGGCGGACACCGCCGCGTCGCGGGCCGCGGCCAGTTGCGTCTCATCGAGCACATCCGCCGGCAGCGCCACAATGTTTTCATTGACCGCGGCCAACTCTTCGAGCAACTCGGCGCGCCGGGCGGTTGCAAACACCCGGCTGTTGCCTTGCGCCAGCGCAACCGCCAGCTCGCGTCCTATCCCGCTGCTGGCCCCGATAATCCAGGCCGATTTGAACTGTGCTTGTGCAGCAAGAGACATAGTCAGATTTCGGGAAAGGCAGTTGGCATAAGGATGAAGGATTTGGCAAGCATCAGATTCACAAATTTCACTTGCCGCTCACGACGAGATGATCGCGCCCAACCAGTTTTCTGGAATTGCCGGGGGGCTAGCCAGTCTACTTTTTTTTCTCCCAGATCTGGCGACTGGTGTCTTCGGCGATGAACATCTTCTGCGGACGAATGAAGGTATTGTCGTGCAGGCTGCGAGTTACCACCGCTCCGGCGCCGATCGTGCAGTCTTTCCCGACAACCGTTTCTTCCCGGATCGCAGCGCCGATCCCCAGGATCGAATAGTCTCCCAGCCGGCTTCTTCCTGCTATGATAGCATTGGCTCCGATGGTGACATGAGAGCCGACTACGCCTTCATCCAGAACCAAAGCCCCGGGCCAGATGACGACATTGTCACCTATCCGTGCGTCGAACTGGATGGTGCAAAAATCTAAAATGGCAACATTTTCTCCCAGACTGACGCCATGATCCAGGCAGGCTCTAGGGCTTATATAGTTGATGAGTTGGTAGCCTTTTGCCTTGGCTGTCTTGAACAGGCGCTCCCGGTTGCGATTCAAGCCGGAAAAGTTCACGGCCGCCATCGCGACATGATCGCAGGCCGGGAAATGCTTTTCCATCTCTTCAACCTCCACAATCGGCAAGCCAAAACGCTCGGTAATGGTTAAAAAATCGTGTTCGACTGCAAATCCGACCACTTCGGTGGTGTCGGATTCCCTGAATTTATGAAACAGAACCCCGGCATTACCACCGGCACCGAGGATTACCAGTTTCCTTTTCTGGGCTGCCATAATCACATTCTAACCGCCGCAGTTTTTGCCGGCGATCGCGAAAACATCGTGGTTGTGAATCGATTCGCGGTTGATTACCCGAATCTTCCAGTCGGCGAAAGTGCTGTCGCCGCCGATATCGCCGCCGATCAGCCGCGCCGCGTCCTCGGCAAAGCGCGGATGGTCGTAGGCGGCTTCGGTGACCGCCTTTTCATCTACTCGCTTTAGAACCGCAAACAGCGGTGCGGAAGCGTGTTGTTCAATGCGCGTCGCCAGCGCTACAAGCCCCGGCGGCGGCTGGTTGGCCGCGACGGTTGCTGCAAATTCGAACACGGCGCGCTGGGAGTGGGCGCCGCGCTCGGCCACTTCCTTGGAGCACGGGCACAGCATGGTAACCGGCACTGCGATGCGCAGCCAAAGCTGTCCATCCGGATGCTGCACCTTAATGCTTGCGTCGAAGTCGACCAGCCCGGCCGCACCGGAAAGCGGCGCGCTTTTGGTGATGAACAGCGGGAAGTCCAGCCGCACTCCGGCTGCCTGAGCCTCCATGGCCGCGGCAAGTTCGGTGGCGAATTCGGGAAGCTGGGCGGCAGCCAGTTTGGGACACAGTTTCAAAAGCTGGACGGCCAGCCGCGACATGTGGGCGCCGCGCTGGCTTGCCGGAACCGCGGCCCAGGCTGCGGCGCTGGCAACCGTGTGCTGGCTGCTGCCGTCGGCATCGTGAAAGCACACCGGCAGCCGCAGCCGGCGAATGCCGGCGGCCGGCAGGGCGGCCGCATTGTCGGCGGCCGCGGCAGACTGGACGTCGGGTAGCAAGGAGGTGCGGAAACTAGCCGCGGTATGCGAAATGGGCAGCCCAGTTTGCGACTGCGGTGACGTCGATCGGGCCATCGTTGAGCGAGGTGCGGGCTGCCTCGGCGGCCGCCTCGGGAATCTGGTCGGCATATTCGGCCAGCAAAAGTTCGATGTGCCGGGCCGAGTATTCGGGGTGGCCGTGAATCCCGACCGAATGGTTGGCAACCCTGAATGCCGCGTTCGGACAGCCGCTTCCGGAGACGATCCGAATCGAGCGCGACGGCAGTTTCACCACCTGGTTGCGGGAGAATGCAAACAGGGAGACGGTCTTGCCGCCCACTTGCAGCCAGCCCTCGTCGCGCACCAGTTTCCAGGTGTGCCGGCCGATGCTCCAGCCCGACGCCGGTCCGGCCCTGCCGCCCAGAGCGTGCGCGATCGCCTGATTGCCAAAGCCAAGCCCAATCACCGGAATCTGCGCCTTGGCGGTGATGCGCAGGAAATTGAACAGCGGCTGCATCCAGGCAAGTTGTTCACTGATGTTGTGCCGGCTGCCGCTGATGATGTAGGCATCGCACTCGTCGGCCTTGACCGGCAGCCGGTCGTTGTAGGCCAGATAGGTCTTGAAGTTGGCCTTGCTAGCTACCTGGCCGAGCCAATCCTCGTAAAGCCGGGCCCGCGAGCCTACTCCGAGTTTGCGCAGGAGTGGCGTTGTCTCCTCGCAGACAATGATGCCGAATCTGATTCTCATCGCGCATCGGCATGGCCGGTAACCGCATTAACTCGCGCAGCGGAAATGACTTTGATCGGATAATGTGCGGTGTTCATGGAAGCTGGAAATCTCACCCCCGCGCCTATTTTAACCGCTTGAAGCTGCATCCTTTCGTTCGCATCGAGAACTCCCTGCGGGAGATTCTGACTGGGGCCGGCGCCAAACCGGCAGCCGGCCAGGTGCTGGTCGAGCGGCCGCGCCGCCCCGAAATGGGCGACATCGCCTCCCCGGCAGCCCTGCGTCTGGCCGGCCAAGCCGGCTGCAAGCCGCTCGAACTTGCCCGGCAGCTGGCCGATCAGCTGGTCGGGCTGCCGGAAGTCGCCGCTGCCGAGCCGGTCGCACCCGGCTTCGTCAATATCGAGTTGACCGGCGCGGCGCTGGCCGAGCCGGCCGCGCTAGCCCTGGCCGATCGGCAGCGCTTCGGCCGGCCGGCGGCAGCCGGCGGCTCGGTGCTGCTCGAATATGTATCGAGCAACCCGACAGGACCGCTGCATGTCGGACACGGCCGGGCGGCCGCCTACGGCGACAGCGTCGCCCGCATTCTCAAACATGCCGGCTGGCAGGTTGCCACCGAATACTATCTCAACGATCGCGGCCGGCAGGTGGATATTTTGGCTGCATCGCTCTGGCTGCGCATCATGGAATTGCGCGGCCATTTTGCCGGCCCGATGCCGGCCGGTTGCTACGCCGGCGAGTATCTGCGTGAAGTCGCCGCCGGTGTTGACGCAGTCGGCAGCGAGCGGGGCGACGGGCAAATGATCGATGTGACCAATCTGCCCGCAGCGGCCGATGCCGCCGCCCTGGAAGTGGTGCACAGGGTTCGCCAGCGGCTCGGAGACAGGCAGCTGGCCGAGTTGGCCGAGTTGGCCGTGGGGCGCATCTGCGCCGGGATGAAACAGGAACTGGCTCGCTTCCGGGTTGGGTTTGACAACTGGTTTTCGGAAAAGGAGATGATCGAATCCGGCAAACTGACGCCGGCTCTCGACAAGCTGGCGGCCGCCGGTGCGACCTACCGGAAAGATGGCGCCCTGTGGTTTGCGGCCAGCCGGCACGGGGACGAGAAAGACCGGGTGCTGGTCAAAAGCGACGGCGCGGCCACCTATTTTGCCTCCGATGTCGCCTATCACCTGGACAAGTATGGCCGCGGCTTTGATCGCTATGTGAACATCTTCGGCGCCGATCATCATGGCTATGTTGCCCGCTTGCGCGGCTTCATCGCCGCGCTCGGCGAGGAGCCGGGGAAACTGGAAGTGCCGCTGGTGCAGATCGTGGCGCTGGTGCGCGCCGGTCAGCGGCTGAAGATCACCACCCGCGGCGGGGTGTTTTCCACCCTGGCCGAACTTGTTGACGCGGTTGGCGTCGATGCCGCCCGGCTGTTTTTCGTGCTCAACCGGCCGGATGCGCAGATGGAATTCGACCTCGACCTGGCGGTGCGAGAAAGTGCAGCCAATCCGGTCTACTATTTGCAGTATGCCCACGCTCGCTGCTGTTCGGTGCTGGCGCGCTGGGGCGGCGAGCGTTCCAGCTTGCAACTGGATGCCTCCGCACTGATCCAGCCGGCCGAGCGCTCGTTGTTAGTCGAGCTGGCCTGGTTCGAATCGACGGTGCGCAGCGCCGCCGCCGAGTTGGCGCCGCATCTGGTTGCCAGCTGGCTGTATGAGTTGGCTCGCAAGCTGCACGCCGTCTACGAGGGCGAGCCGATTATCGGTGCGCCGGAGCCGCAGCAGCGCGCCCGGCTGGCGCTGATTGCCGCCGCCGCCGGTGCGCTAGCCACCGGACTGGATTTGCTGGGGGTGGCCGCACCTAATAAAATGGAAAGAAGAACTTGACTGTAAACGATTTGTCCAACCGCGTTCGCGCCCGTCCGTCTCCGGTGCGCTGGCTGCTTGTGTCGTTCGCGTTCTTCACTCTCGGAGTGGCGGCGGCGGCAACCCTGTTTGCCTACACTTCCCGAATCCCGATTCCGCTCAAGGAGAACCCGACCCGCAGTTCCGATGCCCAAATCGTCGTGCGCGCCCGCCAGAACCAGCCGGCCGCCGAAGTGGCTGAGCCGGAAATTAGTTTTCGCGAGACCCTGCGCCGGCGCAGCGGCGGAGTGCTGCCGGAATCGCAGGCTGAACCGGTGCCGCCGCCGCCGGAGGAACTTGCCTACTATGTGATTGCCGGCACCTTCGAAAACGAAGCACTGGCCGGCGAGCGCCGCGAACTGGTTGCGGCCGGACTGGAAGGACAGCAGGTGTCGGTGCAGGTGCGTTCCGATCCTGCCGCCGCCGCCGACCAGCGCACCCATCAGGTGTTGATCGGATCGTTTGCAACCAGCGAGGAAGCCGACTCAGTGCGTGGGCGGCTGGCATTGCTGGGGCTGGACACCCGGATCGAGCGGCTGCCGGTTGCGGCTGCGCAGACGGTGTCTGCGCCCGAGCCTGCATCCCAGTCTGAGCCTGAGTCGGTTCCCCAGCCCGAGCCGGCCGACAGCGAAGAAGCCGCCATCAATTAGAATCCCTTTTGCGATGATACTTAAAAAGCGATTGCTGTTGGCCGGTGCAGCGCTGGCGGCCGCCGGCGCGGCCAGCGCGCTTGAAGACGGTGTCGATTACCACCTGATTCCGGATGCCGAGCCGCCGGCGGCCGATGCGCCGGTGGAGATCACCTATTTCTTCAATTTTGGCTGTCCGGCCTGCTTTGCATTCGAAGGGCCGTTGCAGTTGTGGCAGGAGGAAAAGCAAAAGAGCGAACAAGCCGACGAGTTCCGGCTCAGTTTCGTGCCGGTGCCGTGGGAGCGCACCAGCCAGCTTTATGCGCAGACCTTCTATGTGATGGAGGGTTTTGACCGTCTCGATTTGATCCGGCCGTTTTTCGATGCGCTGCACCGGGAGCGCAAGTTGCTCAATTCACAGGGACGGATCGCCGGCTGGCTGGCCGAGCAGGGCATTGACGAAGATCAGGCCGAAGAGGCGTTCGAGTCCTTTTCGGTGCAGACCAAGGTTAAGCGAGCGCAAAGGGCAGTTGCCGCCAGCAGCGTTGAAAGCACCCCGAATCTGGTGGTCGGCGGCCGCTACCGGCTCTCCCCGACCCTGTCGGGCAACTACCAGCAGTTGCTTGCCACGGTTGACGAACTTGTCGAGGCAATCCGTTCCGGCACGCCGCCGGACGGATAAAGTTTGCAACTTCCGGCCGGAATAACAATCCTGCAAAAAAGTTAACTGACAGGAATAATTCTTTCAGATTTTTTTCGGCCCCGTAGCCTTTTGGCGGCGAAAGCAAACAGAAAAACAGTGGCGCAAATGCGCTGGGGGAAGGTGAAAAGAACCGCAAAGGTTACATGAAAAAAGTTGCCCGGGATGCCGGAGGCAGCGCGCGCAACGGCTGGAGTCGGCTGCATCTGTCCGCCGGCGGGTTGTCCGATCCGGCGGCACTGGCGCAACTGCTGGCAGCCGGTGCCGATGTCGGGCAGCGCGACAACGACGGCTGGACACCGCTGCACATGGCGGCGGTCTTTCATGCCGGAGCCGACACCGTTGCCCTGCTGCTGGCACAACCGGGCATTGAGGTTGATGCCCGCGACAACGATCAAGCAACCGCGCTGCACTATGCAGCCGGCTGCGGCGGCGAGCGGCCGGTGCTGCGCCTGCTAGTCGAAGCCGGAGCCGATCCGCAGGCGGCCGACCGGCACGGCTGGACGCCGCTGCATGTTGCCGCCGCCTTCAACGCCGATGTGCAGCCGGTTGCCGAGTTGCTGGACGCCGGTGCGGCAGTTGAGGAGCGCGACCATACCGGACGCACCCCGCTGCAATATGCGGTGCGCTTCAACGGCAATCCGCAAGTGTGTCGCCGGCTGCTGGCTGCCGGTGCGGATGTTCTGATCAAGGCCGAAATGGATCGGACCCCGGCTCACTATGCGGTGCGCTTCAACAAGAATGTCCTGGTGCTGGCCGAGTTGCTGGAAGCAGGCAGTCCGATCGAAGGGCGGGATCGATCCGGACGCACCCTGTTGCATGACGCGGCCGCCTGTCGAGCCGGCACTGACGCGCTCTGGCTGTTGCAGCGCTCCGGAGCCGACATCAATGCCCGGGATCGATCCGGTCGCACTCCGTTGCACGAGGCGGTAAGGTTCAATCCCAGCCCGGCGGTCGCCGCCGCTTTGCTGGAAGCCGGTGCCGATGTCAAGGCCGCTGACCGGCAGGGTAACACGCCGCTGCACGATGCAGCCGGCTGTGACTGTGCGCCGGCGGTTGCCAGGGTTGTGCTGGAAGCCGCCGGGGCACAGATTCGAACCTAACCCAACCCAACTAACAGCAAACTGAGCGGCAGGCTGAGCGCAGGCAGTCTGCCTAGCGGGCCTGGATGCGGTAAATGGTGGTCGAGCCGCTGACTTCGTTGGACATGACCAGCAGGTTGTCGCCGGAAGGGCTATCGGCCGCGGCGATGAAAGTGATGCCTTCCGGTGCCAGTTCAACCGCATCGGACCCGCCGGCTGCGAAGTTGCGACTGGTTGCATAGTTGACGAATTCGGGCGCGGTCGGCGTGCTGATGTCATAGACGGCAACGCCGCCGATTCTCTCCAGGCCTATGAACGCGTAGGTGTTCCCGTCGATGGTGCCGATCGCAACTCCCTCCGGCTCGGGTCCCTTGTCGTCGGAGCGGCTGTCGAACTTGTTTTCGTCATCGCTGTTGAAATGCTCGGGAAAGCGCTCGGCGGTAATCCTTTCCAGATCGGAGCCGCTGTCGTATACCAGCTCGCCGGCTTCGTTCCAGATCGAGAAGGAGCGGGCGCC
>JAPORI010000227.1:0-3055 GCA_026710225.1 Betaproteobacteria bacterium | reverse complement strand
GGAACGGGCGCCATAGGAATAAATCTGGTCAAAGTCGCCATCACCGTCGGAATCGCCCAGCGTTGTGGTCGTCTTGAGTCGTCCCAGGTTGGCATCCTTTTGCAGTTGGCCGGCGGTGGGGAAACTCTGGGCATCCAGATTAAGATCCTTTATGCGCGTCTCTTCGGAAAATCCGTCATAGTCGCGGGCATCACCCTCGTTGGCGGTTACCATGTAGGTCTTTCCGGCAACCGCATAAGTTGCCAGGGCATCCGGCTGATACATGCCCAGCACCGGCCAGTTGCGGATGTTGATCTGTCCATCCTTGTTCGATGCGTCCAGTTCGTTGCCCGGCTGGGAGTGATCCTTGAAGCCAAGCGCAACCACATCGGTTACCGCTGCCGCGGCGATATCGACAATCGCCAGCGCGTTGTTCTCCTGCAACGCGACATAGGCGGTGGAACTGTCGGCGGATACTGCGATGTATTCCGGCTCCAGGTCCTGGGCGGCACTCGGGTTGTTGGCGCCGAAGATGCGCACTCCTTTTTCGCGCAGTTGATCGGCCGAAAATGCCTCGAAACCGGCAATGCGCACAGCATCGTCGCCGACCTTGCCGACATCGGCAATCGATCCGCTGCCCAGATCAATCACTGCGATCGATCCTTGCGGATCGACTGCATAACTGTCGTTTGGCTCCCCTTCGTTGGCGACCAGAGCGTGGCGGCCGTCCGGGGTGAAGGTGATCATGTCCGGCAGTGCGCCCACTCTTGCCGTGGCCAGCGGCAAATCAAGATTGTCTGCGGCCAGAAACACCGCCCAGCCGGTGTCGGTCTCGTTGTCGTTGGCAACTGCCAGCGCGACGATGCCGTTTTGCACCGCCAAGGAATTCAGGTCGCCGCCGCCGGCAATCGACCCGGAAACATCCAGGCTGCGCACCAGTTGCGGATTGGTCGGATCGCTGATGTCGAGCACATCGATCATCCTGCTTTGCGAATTGATGACGAACAGCTGCCTGGTCTGCGGATCGTAGGCGTTTATTTCCGCGGCGCTCTCGTCAAACAGATTGGTCTGATACTGGCCGATCAACTCCAGCTGCAACCGGCCGCTGGCAGTCGGTGCCTGAGCGAGTGCTGCGCTCATGCCGAGGGCGGCTGCAAGCGCAGCCAGAGTGGTAATCGGGTGGGCAGGCGCGGCTGGCGGCTGCGGAGGTTTGTTGTTCATGATTGGCGCGGTCTCTTTGCGAGGTCGTGAACTCCGGGCAGGAGCGGATGGATTGTGGAAGGCCGAAGCGGCCTTTGCGCCAGAGCAAATTCTATAACATGCTTGCGGCAGGCGGCTAGCGGCCGCCTGCCGCGGCAATCCCAATCGGTGCTATTTCTGGGAGGCGGCCAGTGCCTGATCGAGATCGGCAATCAGGTCGTCAACATGTTCGATGCCCACTGACAGTCGCACCATGTCTGCGGTCACGCCGGCTTGTTCCAGTTCCTGATCGCTGAGTTGGCGGTGGGTGGTCGAGGCCGGATGCGTGGCCAGCGACTTGGCGTCGCCGATGTTGACCAGGCGGACGAACAACTTCAGGGCGTCGAGCAACTTCTCGCCGGCGGCGCGGCCGCCTTCAACTCCGAAACTGAGAATTCCCGAGGCCTTGCCGTTCATGAACTTTTGCGCCAGATCGTGATACTCGCTGGTCGGCAGACCGGCGTATTTGACCCATTTGACTTGCGAGTGATCCTGCAAGTGCTCGGCAATTGTCTGGGCGTTGGTGCAGTGGCGCTCCATGCGCAGCGGCAGGGTTTCCAGGCCTTGCAACAGCAGGAAGGCGCTGTGCGGCGCCATCGCCGAACCGGTGTTGCGCAGCGGCACCACCCGGCAGCGGCCGATGAATGCCGCCTCACCGAGTGCTTCGGTGTAGACCACGCCATGATATGACGGGTCGGGCTGGTTGAGCATCGGGTAGCGCTTGGCGTGCTTGGCCCAGGGGAATTTGCCCGAATCGACGATCACCCCGCCGATGGTCGTGCCGTGGCCGCCGATATACTTGGTCAGCGAATGGATGACGATGTCGGCACCGTGTTCGATCGGCCGCCACAGCCACGGCGTCGGCACGGTGTTGTCGACCACCAGCGGAACTCCGGCTGCGTGTGCCGCCTCAGCAAGTTTTTCGATGTCGCAGACATTGCCCAGCGGGTTGCCGACCGTTTCGCAAAAGACCAGCGAGGTCTTCTCGTCGATCAGCGAGGCCAGCCGATCGATGTCATTGTGCGGGGCGAAGCGGGTTTCGATGCCCTGCTTGGGCAGGGTGTGGGCAAACAGGTTGTAGGTGCCGCCATACAGTTCGCTTACCGAAACGATGTTCGAGCCGGCTTCGCTGATCGCCTGCACTGCATAGGTGATCGCGGCCATGCCCGAGGATGTGCACAATCCGGCAATTCCGCCTTCCAGATCAGCCACCCTGCTTTCCAGCACCCCGCAGGTCGGGTTCATGATTCGGGTGTAGATGTTTCCTTCCACCTTCAGATCAAACAGGTCGGCGCCATGCTGGGCATTGGCAAACTCGTAGGCCACGGTCTGGAAAACCGGAGTGGCGACCGCCCGGGTTGCCGGATCGGGGGAGAAATTGGAGTGAATTACCTTGGTTTCGAATTTCATGGGCTTGACTCTGTCAGGGAGGGTTGATTACTTTTAAAGGAGAGAGGTGGGTATTATATCATATTTTTCTATTGAAGCGGTGGATGCAGTGAGGTTCTGAGACATTGCCAAGCATGGCAAGACAGTCCCCGCTAGTCATGCGTGCATAATTGGCATCCGTAGCCAATGGCAGGAGCGTGATTTTGTGGTGTATGATCTACGGCTGTGAACATGAAAAAAGTGATGTTAGGCTCATTTTTTGCGGCAGTCGGTCTGTTGCTGTCACTGCCTTTCTTTCTTGATTCTGCTGGCGAAGAGGGTTGCAGCCTGTCATCAGCCTCGGCAATTGATAGTGCCCAGCCGCAGTTGCTGGCCAACTGTGTGCATGATCGGGATTTCTGGGCGGCGGTAAGGTCTCCGGCAGTTATTGAAAAGTTGCTTGCCGCCG
>JAPORI010000249.1 GCA_026710225.1 Betaproteobacteria bacterium | reverse complement strand
GCGTCCCCGGCAGGATTCGAACCTGCGACCCTATTCTTAGGAGGAATATGCTCTATCCAGCTGAGCTACGGGGACAGTTATGTATTTTTATCCACTTGGACAATTTCCAGTTTGCCGCGACAGCCGCGCAGAAACTCTGCAACCGCCATCGGCTTGCGGTCCGCCGGCTGCACTTCGAGCAACTTCAGGCATCCTGAACCGGTGGCCAAGACCAGGCCGCTTTTTTCGGTTGCGCAAATCAACTCGCCGGGGCGGCCTGTTCCTGAAATTGCCTGGGCAGACAGGATTTTAAGGGGATTGCCGTTGGCGATGAGCCGCGCTGCTGGCATTGGTGCAAAGGCGCGCACTACCCGCGCAAGCTCTTCTGCCGTCCTGGCAAGGTCCAAAAAGGTTTCCTGCTTTTGTATTTTCGGGGCATAAGTGACCTGTGTCTTGTCCTGCGGCAGCGGCTTGATCGAAGCGAAGCGAAGCAGGGTATCGATTAGCAGTCGGGCTCCTTCCTGCGCAAGCAGGATGCGCATCTGGCCGCCGGTTGCATCTGCCGGCACCGTCAATTCATGTTGCAGAAGGATATCGCCGGCATCCATCTTTTCGCAGATGAGCATCGTCGATACTCCGATCTTGCTGTCGCCGGCGATTATGGCACGTTCAATTGGCGCCGCGCCTCGCCAGCGCGGCAACAACGAGGAATGAACGTTTACGCAGCCGCTCCCGGGCGAGTTCAAGGATGCGGCCCCGAGTTTGCGCCCGTAGGCGCATACCACCAGGAAATCGGCCTTGCATCCGGTAACCGTTTGCGCCAGTTCTTTGTCATCTTGCGGCAGGGTAACCGGAATTCCCAGCTCTTCGGCCTGCTGCGCAACCGGACTGGGCCGCAACTTCATGCCGCGCCCGGAAGGTTTGGGAGGGCTGCTGGCGACTGCAGCCAGGTTTATTTCCCGGGTGTTGTGCAAGGCCAGCAGTGAAGCCACCGCGAATTGGTCGGTTCCGACGAACGCGACGCGTGCTTCAGGCATTATCTTGCTGGCTCTCTTCCTGAAGTTTGCGGTACTGAGCCAGCACTCGCCGGCGGCGCAGCCGGGAGATGTGGTCGATGAACAAAATCCCATCAAGATGATCGATCTCGTGTTGCTGCCGGTTTCGTCGGTTGCTTCAACCACCACCCGGGCCGGCCGCTTGACCGGGGCGGTAACGCCGGGAATGGAAAGGCATCCTTCTTCGCGGGCACTCAGCTCGTCGCTGGCTGAAACTATACGCGGATTGATTAGTCGCAGCGGCCCTTGTTCGCCTGCGGTAACATCCACCACGATCACCCGTCTGGCTATGCCGACCTGAACGGCAGCCAGTCCGATGCCTTCGGCCTTGCGCATGGTGGCGACCATTTCATCAAGCAGGGCGATGGTATCTTGATCGATCTCTGCCACCGGCTTGGCCTTGCAGCGCAGCACTGGTTGGGGATAGATTTGAATCTCCATGGTCAAGCCAGATTCTAGGTTGCTGCCGGAACCCTTGTCCGGCCGGGGTTTTATGTCAGGGTTGGGGGCTGGCCAGATGCAGTCCCCCAAGGTATCCTGATGATCAGGCTATTGCGCTTTCAGCAATGCTGGCCGCCGGGTGGCTGGGTGATTTGCAGGATGCGCGAAAAGTATCGACGCGACTGCCTGATGAGGAGATAGGACAGGAGAGGAGAACCAGCGGTCGCGTCGAAGGGGAAAGCCGGCAGGCTTGCTTGGACAATGGCGCCCTAGTTGACGTCTATTTCCCTGCCGTTGCTACCCGGGTTGGGCTTGGGCACGGTTACCGTCAGTACCCCGTCCTTGAGCGAGGCACTGATGGCAGCGTTGTCAATCCCGGCTGCCAACCTGAACTTGCGCTCAAGCGAACTGCAACTGCGTTCGCTAATCAGGTAGCGAATGCCGTTGTCGTTTTCGGCGTCGTCTTCGTCGCCCGGCTGCGCGACGTGGCTGGCTTTGATCGACAGGATGTCGTCGTCAAGCTTGACCTTGACATCCTGCCTGGCGAAGCCGGGCAGATCAGCCTTGATTCGCCATTCGGACTTGCTGTCCTCGACATCGACCGGCATTGCGCCAGCCGCCGGCGATTGCAGGTAAGAGGAGAAAGGCTCGAGCAGGGAGCCGGTCGTGAAAATTGAAAGATTACGGTTGTTCATGGTGATTTATCGGTGATTTATAGATAAATTGTCGGTTACCGGCAATATGGGTTTTGCTAACCGAAAAATCAAGGGGCGGGTATCCCTTTTTCATGCAAAGGCTTGTCTGATTGTCTCGCAGTTGTCCAGACAGGATGCCAGCCGGCGGCGGAATGCATCCGGGTCGTGCTCAACGATAATCGATGCAGCGCGCGGATTGATCCGATCGTCGAGCCGGGAAAGCCAGAAGCGCAGCGCCGCGACTGCGAACATGTCGGCGGCCTTTCTCTTTTCGGCTTCGGTGGGTGGTCGGACGCTGGCGTAGCCGGCGGCAAATTCAGCCAGTTTTTCCCGATCAAGCATTCCCTGATCATCGAAGCACCAGTCCACTGCAGTTACTGCAAGATCGAAAAGCAGGTGATCGCAGCCGGCGAAATAGAAGTCGATGATCGCACTGATGCGATCCTCCTGCCACAGGACATTGTTGCGAAACAGGTCGCAGTGACAGGCGGCTGCCGGCAGATCGGATTCGGCGCAGGATCGATCGGCCTGCTCGGCGGCAGTCAGCAGGCGGCGCTCATCGGCATCGAGGCGGTCGGCAATCCGTTCGGCAGCCTGTTGCCGCCATTGCCAGCCGCGGGCGTTGGCCAGATCGCCGGCGAAATCGCCGGCGGCGCGATGCAGACTGGCCAGTGTTGCCGCGATTTGGCGGCAGTCAGCGGTCTGTGGGGCGCATTTTGGGGTGCCGGCGACGAATTCGACCACCAGCGCCGGCTTGCCGGCGAACTGATGGCAGAGCCGGCCGCCGGCTAACGGCGCTGGCGCCGGCACCGGCTGTCCGGCCCGGTGCAGATGCGCGGCCAAGGACGCGCAGTATTCGGCTCGGGGCATATCCCAGACTTCCAGCACCGTGAACATGTACTTGCCGCCGTTGTCGGCAACGAAGGTGTAGTTGGTGTTTTCGATTCCCTCGCTGACCGGCTCCGGGCCTGCCTGCAAGCCCAAGCCGGCGTGTTCTTTTAGCCACTGGGCAAGATTCGGGGCGCTTACTTCGGTGAATACGGCCATCGGCGGCAAAATCAGAAAATTGAGGGGAGAATTCCCCGCTGCCGATTCTATTGCAATAGAATCTGGTTTTTGGCTGCTTTTCAGGCAGGAGGAATAGTAAAACGATGGCGAAGAAGAATTATGCTGCCGAGCACGACAGCAACCTGTTGTGGCTCGATCTGGAGATGACTGGGCTTGATCCGGCCAGTGACCGAATTATCGAGATGGCCCTGATTGCAACCGATCAGAACCTGGAGATCATCGCCCGTTCGCCGTCGTGGGTTATTTCCTGTCCCGATGATATTCTCGATGGCATGGACGACTGGAACAAGCGCACCCACGGCAAATCGGGGCTGCTGGCGGAAGTGCGTCAATCACAGCTTAGCATCACTCAGGCGCAGCAGCAGGCC
Organism: Betaproteobacteria bacterium; assembly: GCA_026710225.1. Classification (GTDB taxonomy): domain Bacteria; phylum Pseudomonadota; class Gammaproteobacteria; order Tethybacterales; family Tethybacteraceae; genus JAPORI01. The sequence goes on along the minus strand of JAPORI010000249.1, from coordinate 12,849 downwards.
TTGATCTTTGCCCGCAAATGGGCAATCAAGGGCCGATCACCGATGTGCGGCAGCACCATCTGTCAGGATCGGCGCTTCCTGTCGCAGTGGATGCCGGAATTGGAGAGCTATTTTCACTACCGCAATTTCGATGTGTCGTCCTTCAAGTTGGCGGCGATATTCTTCAAGCCGGAACTGGTTGCTTTTGAAAACCAGGACAGCGATCACCGGGCAGTTTCCGATATCGAGGACTCGATAGCCGAGATGCGTCACTACCGCAAGGCGATGCTCTCGCCCTGACTGGCCGGGTGGACAACCACGACGATCAGTCCGAACAGCCGGTGCGCCAGATCGGCACCGGCATGATCATAGCCGGCTGGCTGATCGCCTTTGCACTGGTTGCATATGTCTTTGACGGGTTGGTTAGCCGGCAGGTGAACCCGAATGACGAGCGCAGCGTCAGCAGCCAGCGCGGCAATTCCGAACTGGTGCTGCGCGCCAATCGCCAGAACCAGTATCTGGCCACTGGTCTGCTCAACGGCATCAGCGCCGATTTTCTGCTGGATACCGGTGCCACCCAGGTTGCGGTTTCAACTGCGCTGGCGCAAAGAGCCGGATTGCAACTAGGCCGGGCGGTGGCGGTCGAGACCGCCGGCGGCATCACCACCGCCTACACGACGGTGGTGCCGAGAATCGATCTAGGGCCGCTGGTGTTCCACGATATAGACGCAGTGGTCATCGATGAGTTGGGCGGCTATGTGCTGCTGGGCATGAATGCCCTGGCCGATCTGACCTTCACTCAGCGCGACGACCAGCTTTTCCTGCAGACGCCGGGGCGGCAAATCTGATCGGCAGCCGGGTAGAGCGGCCGAGCCAGAAGCGCCAGTGATCCTTGGCCTGTTCCGGATGATTGGCAAGCAGCAAGTCGGCGGCTTCGGGAACCTGTTCGAGAATCATCTCGTCATCGGCAAACGAGGCAAAGCGACAGATCGGAATGCCCGACTGGCGCACGCCGGCGATGTCGCCAGGTCCGCGCAGGATCAAATCCTGCTGGGCGATGGCAAAGCCGTCGCTGCATTCGTGAATCGCTTTCAGGCGCTTTAGCGCCGGCTCGGTTATCTTGTCGCCGCACAGCAGCGCGCAAAAGCCGCGCTTTTGGGCGCGGCCGACCCGGCCGCGCAACTGATGCAGTTGCGAAAGGCCAAAGCGTTCGGCATTGGTGATCACCATCGCGTCGGCCTCCGGCGCGTCCAGCCCCACCTCGACAACCGTTGTTGCAACCAGCACCCGGGTGCGGCCGGCCTCGAAAGAGTCCATCGCTTGCTGCTTTTGGTCGCTGTTCATCTTGCCGTGAATCAAGGTCGGGTTCAGATCGGGAGCCTGTTGTGTCAGCAGCCGGTATTCCTCCTCGGCGGCCTTGGCACCGATTTGATCCGATTTTTTAATCAGCGGACTGATCCAGTAGGCTTGCAGGTTGTCCTTGCGCAGCGCCTCGATCACCTCGTCCACCCGGCTGCGGCGGATGATCATCGTCTTGATCGGCGTCTTGAACGGCCGGTCGCGGATGCGGGTAACTTCGACGTTTGCATACAGCCCGAGCGTGAGCGTGCGCGGAATCGGAGTGGCGCTCATCATCAGCACATGCGCCAGTTCGTTCTTGTCGGCCAGCGCCTGTCTTTGCTTGACCCCGAAGCGGTGCTGCTCGTCGATTACCGCCAAACCCAGTTCGGGGATGACTGTGCCAGCCTGAAACAGCGAGTGGGTGCCGATCACGCAGCGACCCGGATAGCGGGCCAGCCGGGCGGCGATCTTGCTGCGGCTGGCCGCGGCGGTCGAACCGGTAAGCAGTTCGATCTCGATGCCCAGATTCTCGAAAAGGCCGGCCAGCCGACGGGCGTGCTGCTGGGCGAGTATTTCGGTCGGCGCCATCAACGCGGCAGTGTGCCCGCCGCGGGCACACAGCCAGCAGGCAAAGGCGGCGACGATGGTCTTGCCGCAGCCGACATCGCCGTGCAGCAGCCGTCGCATTGCATGGCCCGCTTCCAGATCAGCGGCGATCTGGCGCATCGCCGTCAACTGTCCGGCAGTCAGGGAAAAGGGAACTGCGGCGGCGAATCTTTCGACATCGGCGCTACGGCTTTCGATCTTGATGCCGCTCCGGCGCGAGTTTTTGCGATGTTCAGCCCGCTGGCTGAGCAACAGCGCCAGCCATTCGCGAAACTTCAGGCTTCTTAGCGCATCGGGCAACTCGTCGGTGTGTCGCGGCCGGTGCAATCGGCGCAGCGTCTCGGCCATCGGCAGCAAGCGATAGCGTTCGCAAAAACTCTCCGGCAGAATGTCGGGCAGTTGTCCGATTGCATCGGCGGCAGCACCGATTAACTGACTGATTTGCGAGGCCGGCACCTTGCCCATCTTCGGATAGCTGGCGACCAGATGATCGGGCAGGGAGCGGGAAGGATTGATGATCATCGGATGGGTGAGCAAGCCGGTCGGCACGCGCGTCCTGACCTGCCGCCGCTCGAATTGGCCAAACAGATAGACCTTGCGCCCCGGCTCGAGCAGCGAGAACTGCCAGGGTGCGAACTTCAAAAAGCGCAGCATCACCGCGCCGCTGTCGTCCTTGGCCGTGCAGCTTAGTTCTTCACGGCGACCCTTGTTGACGATGTTGCGCGCAACTATTGACACATCGAGCATGACCTCCTGGCCGTCGTTGGCCTGGCTGATTGGCACCGGACAATAGTCGGCATAGCCACTCGGATCGATTAAGGCCAAATCCTCGCTGCGCAGGCGATTTTTGCGGCTCATGGCCCGATGGGCGGCGGCCAGCCGGGCGGGCAGCATAAGGTGATCGGCGGCCAAGGTTCGCTAGGGTGCTGGCGTTGCAAAGGGCATTGGTTGCTATTTTACCGGGCGCTTTGTCCCCGGTTGCCTGCCTTATAATTAGGGCTTTTGCTTCTTCATTGACAATGCAGCCAGACAGCACTACATACGCGCCCGAGGCGGCGCCTGATCGGGAAAGTTCCCGATCTGCCGCCAGTTCCGAGGCGACTGGTGACAGCACTGATGCGCCGGTTGCGATCGTTTTCAAGGCGGCGGCCGCCCGCAAGGTCAAGGAACTGATTGAGGAAGAGGGCAACCCCAACCTCAAGCTCAGGGTGTTTGTCGCCGGCGGCGGCTGTTCCGGCTTCCAGTACGGCTTCACCTTTGATGAGGAGATTGCCGATGACGATTACCAGTTCGAGAAGTTCGGGGTAAAGATGCTGGTTGATGCAATGAGCAGCCAGTATCTGGTCGGTGCCGAGATCGACTATCAGGACAAGCTCGAAGGCGCCCAGTTCATCATCCACAACCCGAACGTCAAGTCAACCTGCGGCTGCGGCTCCTCGTTTAGCGTTTAGCCGCCCGGTAGACGGCGCCGGCGCAGCCGTCGGCCTTGGCCCCGGTCGCCCAGCTCACCGGTAGTTCTTTTTCCTCGATGCGCAGTTTGGCAAAGTAGGCAAACGCGGCCGGCTCTATGCATTCGGGCTGGTAGCCGTGTTCGCGACAGGCCTTCGTCTCAAGCGGATGCGCCAGTTCACTGATGCGCGCAACCAGCGCCTCGTTGCGGGCTCCGCCGCCGCAGATGATCGCATCGCCGCCGACTTCGGCCGCCGCGCCAATTGCCGCAGCGATGCTCTGGGCGGAAAGTTCCAGCAGGGTGGCCTGCACAGTTTGGGGGTCAAGCGAGCCGGCCAGTCCATCCAGCCAGGTGATGTTGAACTGATCGCGCCCGCAGCTTTTTGGCGGCTGGGCGGCAAAGAAAGGATGCGCAAGCATTCGATCAAGCAGATCGGCATCGGCGCTGGCACCGGCAGCCCAGGCGCCGTTTTCATCCATCCGGCAGCCCAGGTGTCGTTCGGCCATTGCGTCAAGCAGGGCGCAGCCGGGGCCGGTATCGTAGGCGATCCGACCGTTGCCGTTGCCATCGAGCACGGTGATGTTGGCCATGCCGCCGATGTTGACTATTCGGCGCGGCTTTTTGCCGGCAAACAGCAACTGGTGAAAGGCCGGCGCCAGCGGTGCGCCCTGACCGCCGCGGCCGATGTCGCTGCTGCGAAAGTCGCACACGACATCGATGCCGGAAAGTTGCGCCAGCAGCGCCCCGTTGGCCAGCTGGATGGTCCAGCCGGCCGCCGGATTGTGGCGCACCGTCTGGCCGTGCAGGCCGATTGCGGCCACTTGCGCGGCGTCGATTTGCTGCTCGGCAAGCAGGGTTGCCAGTGTCCGGGCGCTGGCGATCGCCAGCCGGTTGGCCGCATCGGCAGCCAAGGCAAGTTCGTCGGCTCCGCTATTTTGCAGTTGCAGCAGCAGATCGCGCAAATCATCGGCAAACGGTGCTTGGCAAAGCTTGCCGATGGCCGGCGGCTGGCTGGCGAAGTCAACGGCAAGCGCGTCGATGCCATCGATGCTGGTGCCGGTCATGATTCCGGCATATATACTTTTTTCCATTGATGGGGAATGCAAGAGCGCTAGTTGCTCTTTGCCTGCAAAACCTCTTGCTTGCTGGCCTTGATCCGGTTGAGGATGTCGGCGCTGTCGCTCTGGAACTTGGCCAGAGCCGCGCCGGTCAGTGGCGGCCGGCGGGTGGGAATCTTGGCCGACAGCGGGTCTTGATGCTTGCCGTCGATGCGAAACTCGTAGTGCAGGTGCGGCCCGGTGCTCAGGCCGGTTGAACCGACATAGCCAATCACCTGCCCCTGGATCACCTTGCTGCCCTTGGTCGCCTTGCGGTTGAACTTGCTCAGGTGCGCATACAAGGTGGTGTACTTGCCGAAGTGCTCGATGATCACGGTGTTGCCGTAGCCGCCCTTGCGGCCGCGAAAGATTATCCGCCCGTCGCCGGATGCGCGCACCGGGGTGCCGCGCGGCGCAGCGAAATCAACGCCGCGATGGGCGCGCCATTTCTTGAGCACCGGATGGAAGCGGCGGTTGGAGAACTTCGATGAGATGCGCGAGAATTTAAGCGGCGAACGCAAGAATGCTTTCTGGACGCTTTCGCCGTTGGGTTCGAAGAAGCCTCCTTCATCGGAGTTGTACAGGCCGATGGTCTCGCGCCCTTGATTGATCCAGGAAAAGCCCAGCAGCCGGCCGGCGGTTGCGTATATTCCGTCCTCGTCAAGCAGCTCCTCGTAGATCAGGGTGAAACTGTCGCCGACCCTGGTGCTGCGGGCGAAGTCAACCCGGGTTTCCAGTGCACCGATCACTCCGTAGATGATCGCATCGGGTACCCGGGCGTGGTCGGTTGCCGCAAACAGGGAATTGAGCTTGGCGGTGATCTCCCCGCTTTTTACCGCCAGCCGGGCGCTCAGGTCCGGTGCTCGCTCGCGGGCGCTCATGTTGTGACCGTCGTTGCGCTCGAACTCGAAGATCAGATCGGCGCTTGCCTTGTAGCGCAGCGATTCGATCAGGCCGTCCTCGTTGAGCCGGTATTCGATCGGCTGGCCGCGTCTGAGCCGGCGGTAGACGCCCAACTTCTGGGTGACCATAAAGGCGGTCGCCTCCGGATCATTGGCGATCTTGCCCAGAATCCTGCCCAGGGTGTCGTTTCTGGCGATCTTGTATACCTGCCACGGTTGCTGCTGCCGGGGCTTTGTTTCGCCGGCCGCCGGTGGCGATCCGGCCGGATGTTCGGAGGTGATTTGCACATCGGCAAACGCCAACTGTTCTTCCGGCTGGGTGAAGGCGCTTTGCGAGTCCTCATCGCCGTAGACTACCGGTTCCTCATCTTCCGGCTTGGTCTGCGCCGCCTGGATGCTTTCGAGCAACTCGCTGGCGTAGCGGCCGAAGTCAAAGGAGCCGCTGGCACTGGCTGCATCGGCCTCTTCGGCAACCAGATTGGAAAAGCCGGCCAGAAATGCGCAGGCGGCCAGCGCCCAGACTCCGTCCTTGCAGTAACTGTAGAAGCGCACCAGCAGCCGGCTGGCCTGCTTGCCCTGGGGAGACTTCTCTATCCGGGAGCGCAGGTCGCGCAAGTCGTCGATCTTCAGGGACACATTGCCGATTCTAGCTTTTCCGGCCGCATTCGGACACATGATTGGCCGGCGGCAAGCCCTGCCGGGCTAAAAGCAGTTGCCTGTTTTGCAAGAAAAGCGCAATCTTCAAGGACGGCAAATAGCGATTTGCCAGGCAAGTCCGCCGGCTCAAATCAGTCAGTTTGCTCTCCGGCTGGCAACGATATGATAGAATGATAATCTTTATCATTATCTATTGCGCTCCCCACTTGGAGAAAACAATGAAAAAACCGTATTTTGTTCCCGGCGGCCGTCTGCTGGCCGCAACACTGATAGCGCTCGCCGGCATGGCGGCCGCCAGCGCCGATCAGGTCAACGTCTACACCGAGCGGCAGCAGGTGTTTCTCGATGACATTTTTGCCGCGTTCACTGAGGCGACCGGAATCGAGGTCGAAGCCCTGTACATCGACAAGGGTGCGGTCGAAAGGCTGGCCAGCGAGGGCGAAGCAAGTCCGGCCGACGTGATCATTCTTACCGACATCGGCCGCCTGCACGAGGTTGTCAAGCAGGAGCTGAGTGCTCCGGCCGACTCGCCGGAAGTGCAGGCTGCGGTTCCGGCCTGGCTGCGCCACCCGCAGGGGCTGTGGGTCGCTCTTACCCGGCGCGCCCGGCTGGTGTACGCGCACAACGATGAGCAACAGCTGCCCGCGCACTATGAGGACCTGGCCGCCGCCGGCATGGAGGGCAGTTTGTGCCTGCGCAGCGGTTCGCACCCGTACAACGTGGCGCTGTTTGCCGCCTATCTTGACCGCTATGGCGAAGAAAAAGCGCTTGGCTGGCTTTCCGGCTTGAACCAGAATCTGGCCCGCGAACCGCAGGGCAACGATCGCGCCCAGATCAAGGGAGTTGCATCCGGCGAGTGCCGCTACGCGATTGCCAACAGTTACTACTACTTCAAGATGCTCAACAGCGATGATTCCGCCGAGCGCGACGCGGCCGCGCAGGTGCAACTGGTTGCCCCGACCTTTGTTGATGGCGGCACCCACGTCAACGTATCCGGCGCGGCGATCGCCCGCCACGCGCCGCATCCGGAAGCGGCACTGGCTTTGATCAACTTCATGGTCAGTTCTCAGGCGCAAAAAATCTATGCCGAGCGCAACTTCGAGATGCCGGTGCGTGAAGATGTTGCCATGACCGGGCAATTGGCTGATGCCAGCGCCCTGATCGAAAGCGACAGCCAGCAGTTGGCTGACATCGCTCAGCTGCGCAGCGAAGCAGCCCGGCTTGCCGTCGAGGCCGGTCTGGCCAAGTAGGGAAAGTCGCCACCGGGCAGTCAGTTTTTATAGATGCGGCCGGCGGCCGTACTCCGGCTTCCGCTGGCCGGGCTGATTGTCCTGGCGGTGCTGGCACCGCTGCTCGGCCTGGGCATTGACGGTGCCGCATTTGCCAGCCTGGCCGAGCGGGCACCGGCGCTGGGACGCTACGGGGTCAACACGCTATTGCTGGCTGCGAGCGCAGCCGGACTGGCGGCGCTGCTGGGTACCGCCTGCGCCTGGCTGATCGAGCGCTGCCGCTTTGCCGGCCGCGACATCTGTGCATTCGCGCTTTTTCTGCCCTTTGCGCTGCCTCCCTATCTTGCCGCCTTCATCTGGTCGGACTTGGCCGATCGTATTGGCATCGGCTTTGCACTGCGCAATCCACTCGGCGCCGCGCTGATCATGGCGCTGGCGCTTTATCCTTATGTTTACTTCCTGGTCCGGCCGGCTTTTTCCCAGCAGACCGGTGCCCTCAGCGCCGCCGCCCGCACCCTGGGCTGCACTCCCTGGCAGGCGTTTTGCAAGGTATCGCTGCCGCTGGCTCGACCGGCGATCGCCATCGGCGCCTTGCTGGTGGCGATGGAGACCGCCAATGACATCGCGGTTGCCGAGGACTATGGCCTTGCCACTTTAGGCTATTTCGTCTACGACAGCTGGCTCAACCGCGGCGAGCGGGCGGCGGCGGCCGCAGCGGCGATCCTTCTGGCGCTGCTGGCGCTGGCCGCTTCATGGAGCGAGACGGTGAGTCGAATCCGGCAGCGGCACCATCAAAGTCAACTGCGCACTTTTGCATCGGAAAAGATTGCCAAGCTGTCCGGTGGCAAGGCGCTGGCCGCCGCCGGCGTGTGCTGGCTGCCGGTGCTGCTTGGCTTTGCGATACCGGTGCTGGCGCTGATTCGGCACGCGCTGTTGGCGCCGGCTGTGGCCTGGCAGCGGTTGCCGGCCGGGTTGCTGGGTACCGCACTACTGATTGCCGGCGCTGCGGCGCTGGCCTATCTGCTGGCGGCGGCATTTGCGTTCGTGCGCAGCCGCAGCAGGGTGCCGGGCCTGTTCGAGATGCTGGCGCGCAGCGGCTATGCGATCCCCGGTTCGGTTTTCGCCCTCGGTTGTCTGGGCGCGGCTGCCGCCGCAGCGAGCATCCTTAAAGCGATTACCGGAGTTTCACTGTACTGGCTGTGGGTGGTTGCACCGGTTGTGCTGATTTACGCTCTGGCGGTGCGTTATCTGGCGGTTGCCGCCGGGGCGCTGGAAGCGGGGGTTGCAGCCCTGTCCCCGGGTTTGGACAAGACCGCCCGCAGCTGCGGCCTTTCCCGATGGCAAAGACTGCGGATGGTGCATCTGCCGCTGATGGCGCCGGCGCTGGCCGCCGGGTTGCTGCTGATTGCTACCGACATAGCCAAGGAACTTCCGCTTACCCTTATCCTGCGTCCGTTCGGGATGACGACGCTGGCGGTTGAAGCATACGGATTCGCCGCCGACGAAGATCTGCTCGGCGCCGCGCCGCCGGCGCTGGCGCTGGTTGCGCTGGCGGCCGCCGGCCTGATCGTCGTTCATCGCCATTTCCGGGCCGGCAATAGAATCAGTGCTGGTTAATGCAACTTGAGTTTAGCAACGTAAACCACTATTACGGCCGCCGTCAGGCGATCGGCGGTTTGAGTTTCGATCTGCGCCAAGGTGAGATAGGGGTGCTGATCGGTCCCAGTGGCGCCGGCAAGAGTACGGTGCTAAACTGCATAGCCGGACTTGAGCCGATCGTTTCCGGTGAGATTCGCATCGGCGGCGAGTTGGCCAGCGGCACTCGGGTGCATGTTCCCGCCGAGCGGCGGCAAGTCGGGATGATGTTTCAAGACAGCGCCCTGTTTCCGCATCTTGATGTCGCCGGCAACATCTGCTTCGGCATTGCCAAGCGCACCGATCGGAGCACCCGACTGGCCGAACTGCTGGAATTGTGCCGGCTGGCCGATTATGCCGGCGCCCGGGTGCATGAGCTTTCCGGTGGTCAGCAGCAGCGCGTTGCGCTGGCCAGAGCGCTGGCGCCGCGCCCGAAACTGCTGTTGCTCGACGAACCATTCTGCTCGTCGGATGCCGCCTTGCGCAGCGAATTGCTGGCGGAAGTTCGGCAGATTATCAAGGAGGAGGGCAGCACCGCCTTGATGGTTACCCACGATCAGGCCGAAGCGTTTGAGTTCGCCGATCGCTGCGGCGTACTCGACAGCGGTACCCTGTGCCAGTGGGACAGTCCCTACAACCTCTACCACCGGCCCAACTGCGCGCTGGTCGCCTCGTTCATCGGCGACGGAGCGCTGATTCCCGGCACCCTGGTCTCCGAACACGAGGTCGAGACCGAACTGGGGGTGGTGAGCAGCGACCAGCGCCTCACCACCTTGCTAATGGAAGCTGGTCACAAGGTCAAGGTGCTGATGAGACCCGATGACGTGGTGCTGGCCAATGGCTGCGGCGGCACCCGGGCGCAGGTGTTCAAGCGCGCCTTTCGCGGGGCTGACATTCTCTACGGACTGCGCACCGGCGCCGGCACCGAACTCTACGCGTGCTTGCCGTCGCGCCATGATCTGGCCGCCGGCGATGCGATCGAGGTAAGCCTGCAAGTCGAGCACGTGGTGGTCTTTCCGGCGGTGGAGTAGATATGGAAGAAATGGAACTGTTTAGCCGCGTCTGGTTCTCGGCGCTGTTGTCGATCGTGTTCATCGATTTGCTGCTGGCCGGAGACAACGCGGTGGTAATCGGAATGGCCGCAAGCAGCCTGCCGGAGCGGCTGCAGAAAAAGGCGGTGATTTTCGGTACCATCGGTGCGGTGGCAGTACGCGTCATCGGCGGCGTTTTCGCAGTCTACCTGCTGCAGATTCCCTATGTCGCTCTGGTCGGCGGCCTGGTGCTGCTGTGGATAGCCCACAAGCTAGTCAGCGACGACGGCGCTGCCAAGCACAAGGGCGTTGCACCGGCTGCAAATCTGGCCGGTGCGATTCGCACCATCGTCATCGCCGATGCGGCGATGGGAATTGACAACGTTCTGGCGATCGCCGCGGCCGCCCGCGGCGATGCGAGCCTGGTTGCGCTAGGGGTGCTAATCAGCATTCCGATGGTGATGTGGGGCAGCTTCATGGTTGTCTCGCTGCTCAAGCGCTGGCCGTGGCTGGCCTGGGCCGGCGCGGCACTGCTTGGTTACATAGCCGTGTCGCTAATCATCAAGGATCCGCTGATCGCCGATCGGTTTACCGACATCAGCATTTTTGTCTCCTATGCGCTCTATGCTTTGGCAGCATCTTTTTTCTTTTGCTACGGCTGGTTCAATCACCGCCGCCGCAAGGATGCCGCTGCCGACGGCTAGCCGGCTTTCTTGCCCGCCAGCCGCGCAGCCAGGCCGATGTACTTTTCCGGAGTCAGGGCAAGCAACATTTTTTGTTCTGGCGATCCGTTGGGAAAGACTTCCCTGATTAACTTGCAATAGGCGGCATGATCGAGCCGTCCGGCACTGCGGGTGGCCTTGCGGAAAATCTCGTATGCATCGGCGTTGCCCATTCTGCGCAACACGGTCTGGGCCGCTTCGGCAAGCACCTGCCAGTTGGCGTCCAGTTCAACAGCCATGTTTTCCCGATCGCAGTCGAGCGATTGCAGGCCGCGCTCGATCGAGGTCCAGGCGACTACCGTGTGCCCGAAAGCGGTACCGATGTTGCGCAGGATGGTCGAGTCGCTCAAATCGCGCTGCAGCCGCGACTGCTGCAACTGTTCTGCGAACATTGTCAGCAGCGCGTTGGCAACCGCGATGTTGCCCTCGCCGTTTTCGAAGTCGATCGGATTGATCTTGTGCGGCATCGTGCTTGATCCGACCTCGCGGGGACGAGCCGGCAGGCGCAGGTGACCGGCGCCGATGTAGACGCTTGCATCCTGGGCAAGATCGCGCAAGACGCGATTGGCGCGGCTTACCGCATCGAAGAATTCGACCATCCCGTCGTAGGGTTCGATCTGGGTGGTGTGCGATGCAAAGCGCAGTCCCATCCCCTCGATCATTTTCCGGGTGATTAGCGGCCAGTTCAAGCGCGGCCAGGCGGCAACCAGGGCGTTGTAGTTGCCGACCGCTCCGTTGCATTTGCCGTCGAACACATGCTCGGCGATTGCATCGCGCTGGCGCTTTAGCCGGTGCGCAAACACCGCCATTTCCTTGCCCATCGTGGTGGGACTGGCCGGCTGGGCGTGGGTGCGACCGAGCAAGGCGGCGGTTGCGAATTTTTCCGCCAGTTGATCAAGAATTCCCACTAGCCGGTCGGCGATCACCACCAGCGCCTGATCGCGGGCCTGGCTGAGCATCAGCGCATAGGCCAGATTGTTGACGTCCCAGGAGGTGAGCCCGAAGTGCAGCAGCGGCACCAGCCGCTGCTGCCCGGCGCTTTTGAGTTGGCCGGCCAGCCACACCTCGACCGCCTTGACATCATGCCGAGTGCGTTTTTCGATTCGGCGTACATCCCTGGCGATGGTTGCCGCCGGCAGCCGCTCGATGGCAGCAAGCTTCGCTGTCGGCACCCGGCCAAACTTGCTGCCGATCGGCTCTTGCTCCAGCAGCGTCCTGAGCCACTCGATTTCAACCCGGCAGCGCTGGACAATCAACGCCTCTTCGCACAGCAGGTCGCGCACTGAACCGGCTGCCTGAGCATAGCGGCCGTCCAGCGGCGAAAGGGGCGCCACCGAGGCTTTCTTCAACGCCGGCTAGTCCCTGATGCGCCTAGCCGGAGCTTCGCGCGCGATTTTATTGAAGCGATCAACAATCCCTCTGGTGGTCGTGCGCACTGATGCGACGTAAGATCCGAGCGCCTCGACCTTGCCGGCCATGCCGTCGAGCTGATCGTGCAAGTCGTTGAAACTTCTTTCCAGTTCGGTCATCTGTCGGTCAAGATACTGCGCCTGCAACTGCGACTGGGCGTCCTTGATCGCGGTCTTGGCAATCGAGATGAGCGCGATCAGGCTGCTCGGCGAGGCGATCCAGACATGTTTGCTGTTGGCCAGATCAACCAGATTGCGGTGGCGGACATAGGCCTCGGTGAAAGCGGTCTCGCTCGGCAGCAGCAGCACCGCGCCGGCACCGGTCTCGCCGGCGACGATCAGTTGGCTGGCGCTGGCATCGATCGCGGCGTGCAACTTTTGTGCGAAGTTCTCGCGGGCGGCGGCGACTTCCTCGGTCGGAGCGTTGGCCTCGACGATTTTCTCCAGATCGCTGATGTCGATCTGGCTGCTGATTGCGATGTGGCCGGTCGGTTCGGGAAGTTTGAGCAGGCAGTCGGCGGTGGCGCCGTTGCCGAGCCGGGCGTTGAACTCGTAGTCGGCGGGGCTGAGCAGATCGGGAATCAGCGAACCGAGCACCATTTCGCCGACTGCGCCGCGGCTGCGGCGATCGTCAAGCAGGGCGGTCAGCGATTCGACCGTCTTGCTCAACTCGTCGATTCTCTCCCGGGTTGTCGATATTTCGTCAACCTTGCGGGCGAAGCCTGCAAACACCTCCCGGATTCCATCCAGACCGTCGCGCACTCGGCTGTCTACCGTTTCCCCGACCCGGG
>JAPORI010000106.1 GCA_026710225.1 Betaproteobacteria bacterium | reverse complement strand
AGGCTGGACAACGCGGACAATTGTCAGGGCACCGGATGCGAAAGCGGTGACAATGGTATCAGGCAAGGCCGAGGAACCACTGGCTCGATTCAGCGTGATCATGAACTCGCCGGCATTGACGATCGTCACTTGCACTCCGGGAATGCCGGCCAGCAACTTCGGCGCAACTGCAAAGGTGGCTGCGAATACATCGTTGCCCGGTTGCTGGGCAAGTTCGATCGCCTTGGCAAGCCGCGGGGCAAAGTTGGCATCGGTGATGAATTCGGGTCGGCTGCGGCTGCATGAATTCTCGCACCGATTCAGCGATATTGCCCCTGCCACATTGATGGGCAGTATTGCCGCCTCCGGCGCCAGTCCGGGGACGCTTTCAATGACCTGGTTGCGGTAGACTCCCGAGGCAAGCAAAGTAATGGCAACCCGCCGGCCGGCTATCACTCCGGCCACTTCGGTGCCGTGGGTCATGAAGCGGAAATTGTTGTCAAAGGATCTCTCCAGAGCATTGGCATCCGCCGCGGCCAGTCCGGCGGTAACAAGAGAGTAGGCGGATGGAAAGCGATTGGCAGTGGCAACGTTGTCTTGCGACACCTGCCGGTATCTATCCAAATTGGCAGCGTCGATGGTGATCGTGTCGGATGCAACAAAGTTGTAATCGTTGCGAAACAGCCTGCGAATCGACGGATGCAACTCGTTGAAGCCCTGGCCAATCACCGCGATGGTCGCTTTTGCCTTGCGCGCCGGCTCTTTGGCATAATAGGGAAAGCCGTCAACCGAATGCCTGGTTACACCGACGGTCAGGATGGCAAACGATCCGCTGCTTGCTCCAACCGCCGGGAAGTTTTTTGCCGCTTGGCGCATCATTACACAGATATCGGTGTTGCTGGCACCGAAAATGTGCTCGGGAACCGCACTTTGATCACAGGCACCGGTTAGCGGCGCCCCGCCCTGAAACTCCCGGGGGCCGAATCCGTCTTGCGGCTCGACAAATATTGTTGCGCCGGGAGACGGGACAACCGGCCCTGCGGACGAAGACACACCTCCTCCTCCGCCACCGCCACCGCCGCAACCGGTGGCAATTACCGACAGGACAATTACCAATGCAGCCAGCCACGGTGCTGCAAATGCCCGAGGCGGGCGAAAAGAGGCTATCAACAAGTCAATGCAAGACAACACAGAGGCACTTTCAAGATGGGCGGCACTGCTGCAATTGCCGGACTCTTTGTCCATGTAAAACGCGGCCGGATAACGATGCAGAAGATCTTGCACTGATTGAGGCAAACCAGAAGCAAGGGAACTGAAAATCATTCTACCATACAAGAGAGCACCTGCCGGCCACAACATAATGCAAGTTTCCGACAAGATTCCCGGCCATTATCAGCGGCAACCGGCTATCCGGTTGCCAGTCAGCGCACCGGATTGATAGAATCGGCTTCTTTGCCCGTCTTCTGTCCGAACTTCCCGCCATCCTCGCCGAGTGTCTGAAACCGATCTATTCGAACTGGTAAAGAGCGCCAGCCTTTTCGCCCAGGCCATCCTGCTGGTGCTGGTGGCGATCCTTTTTTGCGTGATTTTCTTCATCATCCGCAAGGTCAAGGCTTTTACGCGGGTCGGCAGCGACTCAGAGAAGTTCAATTCCGAATTCTGGGCCGGCGGCAAGATCGAGGAGATCCACGCCAAGGTCGAGGACGGCGCCTACGGCCTGGACGGCCTGGCGATGGTCTTTCACGCCGGCTATCTTGAACTGGAAAAGCTGCGCAAGGCGCAAATCGCCGATCCCCCCCTGCTCGTCGAAGGCGTCAGGACCGCCATGGAGATCGCGATCCAGACTGAAACATCCAAGTTGCAGCGGCTGCTGCCGTCGCTGGCGACCGCGGCCTCGGCCAGCCCCTACATCGGCCTGCTGGGCACCGTCTGGGGGATCATCAACGCCTTCCGGTCGCTGACCACCACCTCGCAAGCGACCATAGCCCAGGTTGCACCGGGAATCGCCGAGGCGCTGATCGCAACCGCCATGGGCCTGTTTGCCGCCATCCCGGCGGTGATCGCCTACAACCACCTGTCGGCGCGGCTGGAAGACTTCAACGTCCAGTACGAGAACTTCGCCGACGCGTTCTGCAACCTGGTGCGCCGCAAACTCTAGAAGAAAAGAAGCGATGCGACGCACTCACCGACGCAGCCTGCAAAGCCAGATCAACGTGGTGCCCTACCTGGACGTGATGCTGGTGCTGCTGGTGATCTTCATGGTTACCGCTCCCCTGATCAGCCAGTCGGTGATCGATCTGCCCAGCGCCGGCGACATCGCCAAGAGCCAGCAGCACAACGCCCTTGAGGTGCTGATGCCGGCGGAAGGCGGCTACACGCTCAAGGACTACAACTTCAGCGGCGAGGAGACCGCGTTTTCATCACTGGCCGAGATGACCGACTACATCCGCGAGCGGCAGTTGCTGTTTCCGGATGCGCCGGTGCTCATCGCCGCCGACCGGCAGCTGGCCTATGAAAAAGTGGTTGCAGTGCTCAGCGCCCTGCACGCAGCCGGCATCAAGAACTTCGGGCTGGTTACCGAAACCGACAGCTCGGCGCAATGAGGGCGCCCCGGCTGTACGAGCCGGACTTGATCGTCTCGGCGGTACAGGCAACTGTGGCGATGGCGGCGCTGGTCCTGCCGCTGGCGCTTTCGATCGAACTGAAAAGAACGATCATTCCGGTATCGATAGCGGTGCCGATGATCACCGAGATCCAGCCGCAGCCCCAGCCGCAGCCGGCAAGAGAGATTTCCGAGTTGCGCGAGCAGGCCAGGCAGAGCCAGAACCAGCGCGAAGCCGACCTGGCCCGGCGCCGTCAGGAGGCCGCCGAGCGCGAGCAACAGCAAGAACAGCAACGCCAAGAAGCCGAGCAGCAGCGCCAGGAAGAGGAAAGGCGCGCCCAGCAGCAAGCCGAGCAGGAACGGGCCGAGAAAGAACGCGCCGAGCAGGATGCCCGGGAAGAAAGGCGGCAAGCCGAGCAACGCCGCCAGCGCGAAGTCGCCGAGCAGCAGCGCCGGGAAGCGGCGGCCGCCGCCAAAGCCCGCCCGGGTCTGACCGCCGAGCAAAGAGCCAGCCTGATCGGCCGCTATACCAGCGGCATCAAGGAGCGGGTGCACCGCTACATGAGCAACCCGGACGGCATCAGCGCCGAAAACGACATTGCCGTCGAGGTGCGGGTGCGGCTCGACAGCCGCGGGATGCTGGTCGCAACCCCGCAAATCGAACGCAGTAGCGGCCTGGCCGTCTACGACAACCAGGCGCTGCGGGCGGTAATCCGTGCCGCCGCCGGCGGCTTCGTGCTGCCCGACGACCCGGAACTGCGCAATGAATTTGGCGATCTGCTGCTGACTATCAGGCCCAAGAAATGAGCCGCTGTGCGAGAATCGCCGCTGCGATGAAGCCCTGTTTGAACAAGCCATTCGCTTGGCTGATCATGCTGGCCGGCCTGCTGGTGCTTGCCAGTTCAGGACGCGCCCAGATTCAAATCCAGATCGAAAGCGAGGGCCTGCGACGGGTACCGATCGCGATCGCCGAGTTTCCCGGCGAGGGAGACGGCGACCTGCGCCTTTCGCAGGTAATCGTCGATGACCTGCGCCGCTCGGGCCGCTTTCGCAGCGAACTCGGATCGCCGGATCCAAGTTATGCGATCGGCGGGACACCCTTTCACAGCTCCGCCTTGCGGCACAACCTCGAGTACGTGCTGGTCGGGCGGGTCGATGCTGGCGAAGACAAGATCAAGATATCGTTCCAGTTGTTCGATGCCCTTACCGGCAAGAACTTCGAGACCTACTCGATCTCGGTGGAAGAAGGCCAGCAGCGGCTGGCGGCGCATGTAGTCAGCAACTGGCTGTCCGAGCAGATTCTGGGCATCGAGGGCGCCTTCACCTCCAAGATCGCCTATGTCCTCAAAAGCGGCCCCAAGAGCGATGCGCTCTACGAACTGAAAGTCGCCGACTACGACGGCCACAACCCCCAGACCGTGGTAAAAAGCACCGAACCGCTGATCTCGCCGGAATGGTCGCCGGACGGCAATTCACTCTACTACGTATCCTTCGAGCAGCAGCGGCCGATAATCTACGAGTTCAACCTGTTGCGCGGCGAGCCGCGGGTGGTTGCCGCGTTTTCCGGCAACAACAGCGCCCCGGCGGTGTCGCCGGATGGCCGCTGGCTGGCCGCGGCACTGTCGGAGGCCGGTTCAACCAACATCTTCCTGATTTCGATGGACGGAACCCGGCGGCTGCGGATGCGGGAAAGCAGCGCCATCAACACCGAACCGGACTTCGCTCCGGACGGCCGCGCCATCGCCTACGTCAGCGACGAGCTGGGATCACCGCACATCTACATCTGGAATCAGGACGATGGTTCCGAGACCCGGCTCACCTACAACTCCTACAACGTCTCGCCGGCCTATTCGCCCGACGGCAGCGTCCTCGCCTATGTGCGCCGGGACGAAAAAGGCTTCAACATCCACGCCATGGAGACTGGCGGCGAAGGCCGCAGCATCCCGCTGACCTCGATCAGGCGGGCTGATTCGCCCTCTTTCTCACCGGACGGGTCGATGGTGCTGTTCAAGGACGAGGACTACACCAACCGCCTGTTCACGGTATCGGTGGCCGGCAAGATCCTGTTTGCCCTGCCCCGCAGCGAGCAAGGGGAGATAATCAACCCGCTCTGGGGACCGATTCGCTCCAGCTGGTACTGAAAAAAAGGACAAATGGCGGCTTTTTTTGTGCCACTCCGGGCAGCCATGCTAAAATATGGGGCGCAATATACTCGTTCGGTTGCAAAGGTAGTGGTCGGCATTATCGAAGACAGCCATAAGGCCGGGTTACATCCTCTTTCCGCTTTCCGCTGAAATCTCATCAAAAATGGAGCAAGTCACATGAAGCCCAAAAAACTGGTAACAGTGCCAATTCTGGCTGCCGCCGCGGCCATGCTGCTTTCCTCGTGCGCCAAGGAAGAGTCAATCCAGTCGGGCCTGGAGCCGAGCGAACCGGAAGTGGTTGCGCCGAAAGTGGTTGAAAGACCGCGGGTACACGCCGAGGTGGCCGACGAAAGCAGCGCATCAAGTCTGGGCGGCCTGCTTGGCCAGCGCCTGATCTTCTTTGATTACGACAAGTCGGCGGTAAAGGCCGATGACTTGGGGGTTCTCAACGCCCACGCCGACTTTCTGATCATCAATCGCGGCAAGACGGTTGTTCTGGAAGGACACGCCGACGAGCGGGGCAGCAACGAGTACAACCTGGCTTTGGGCTTGCGCCGGGCCGAAGCGGTACGCGAGATCATGGTCGCCAGCGGCGTCTATGCCGATCAGATCGAGACAGTCAGTTTCGGCGAAGAGCGTCCCCTGGCCTTGGGCAGCGATGAAGAGGCGTGGGCTGAAAACCGCAGGGTACGCATCGTCTACAGCGACGAATAACAGGCAAAATCCGGCCGCCTCGGTCATGAAGGCGGCGGCCCGAACGCTGCCGGTGCTGCTGGCAGGTCTGGCGCTGGTTGCGCCGTTGCCGGCTACCGCCCAGTTGGGTGGCCTGTTTGACGATCAGGAAGCCCGGCAGCAGATAACCCAACTCACCGAACGGGTCGAGGCCTTGCAAGGCAGCCTGCGTCAGCTTGCCGGCCAAGTCGCCAAGTTGAGCGCCGAAAAGCAGGAACTGGTGGAGTTGGTGCGCGAACTCAACGGCATAATCGATGCCAACAGCCGCAGTGTCGGCGAAAAGGTCGATGCCGCCGGCGAGCGAATATCCAGACAGGAAAAGGACATTTCCCAGCTCAAGCGACAGTCTTCCCGGATTGGCCGGCTTGAAAAGATAATTGCTGCCGATGCCGCCAAGGTCTACGAAAGAGCGCACGCGGCGGTTGCCGCCGGCGACAGCCACTCGGCACTGGGCACCTTCCGCGATCTGGCCAAGCGCTTCCCGGATTCGATGTTTGCCCCGGCAGCCCGGCACCACATCGCCGATTTGCACCTGCGCGCCGGTGAACACGGTGAAGCAATCGACGTACTCGAAGAGACGCTCAGCCGCTATCCGGGCAGTGCCCGCACCCCCGATTTGCTGTTGCTGCTGGCGGATGCGCACGAAACGGGCGGCGACAAGGAAACCGCCGGGCGGTTGCGCGAACGGGTGCTGACGCTTTATCCGGAGACCCTGGCGGCGGACAACGCCCGGGCGCTGGTCGTCCGCTGATCGCCTGCCATGCGCCGGGCAGCAGCCGGCAGGGTGCGAATCATCGGCGGCCGCTGGCGCTCGCGCCGGATTGCAGTCGTTGCCGGCATCCGGCCTTCGCCGGACTTCGTCCGGGAAACCGTCTTCAACCTGCTTGCCGACCGGATTGTCGGAGCGACGGTTGCCGATCTGTACGCCGGATCCGGGGCGCTGGGCTTCGAGGCCGTCTCCCGGGGTGCTCTGCGGCTGCTGGCGGTGGACAAGAGCCGCAACGCAGTCGCCCAATTGCGGCGCACCGCGGCCAAGCTTGACGCTGCTGCCAGGGTGCAGATAACCGCCGCCGATGCGGTGCAGTGGCTGGGCAGCCAGCGCAATCTGACGATCGTTTTTGCCGATCCGCCCTACCGGCTGATGGAGGAAGATTGCTACCGCAACAAGTTGCTCGCCCGCATGCGCGCCGCGCTCGGGGCAAACGGGATCGCCTACCTGGAATCTCCAACACCGTTGAACATTGACCTTGATCATTGGCAGCCGATTCGCCAGGACAGTTGCGGCAATTCGTACTGGAGCCTGCTGGAAGCGACCGGATGATGAACAAGCCGCCGCTAGTCAAGGCGATCGCCGCCTACCCGGGAACCTTCGATCCGGTAACCCGCGGCCATGAGGCGCTGCTCAGGCGGGCTGCGACAATGTTCGACAGCGTGATCATGGCTGTTGCCGCCGAGCCGCAGAAGGAGACCCTGTTCAACATTGAAGAGCGGGTGGAAATGTGCACTATCATCGCCGGCGAATACGAGAACGTCCGGGTAATGCCGGTGCCGGGACTGCTGGCGAAGTTTCTCGCGACCAATTCGTGCAGCCTGATCGTGCGCGGCATGCGCACCGTCGGCGATTTCGAGTATGAGATGCATCTGGCCGACATCAACCGCCGGCTGGCCGGAATCGAAACCGTGTTCCTGACCCCACCCAACGAATACATCCATGTCTTTTCCAGTCTGGTGCGCGAACTGGCGCGGCTTGGCGGCAATGTCGATCACTATGTCAAGCCGGCCATCGCCGAGCGGCTGATTGGCAAGTTTTGCGCTAGCGACAAGGACGAACGAAAGTAGGGGATCGTCGATGGCTCTGAAAATCACCTCCGAGTGCATCAACTGCGATGTCTGCGAACCGGTCTGTCCCAATCAGGCGATATCGATGGGCGAGCGCCACTACATAATCGACCCGGAACTTTGCACCGAGTGCGTCGGACACTTTGACGAACCGCAGTGCGCCCTGCTGTGTCCGGTGGACTGCATACCGGGGGATGAAAACCACCGCGAAAGCCGCAGCCAGTTGCACAAGAAATACCTGCTTTTGGTCGAAAGGAACGGTTCGTGAATTCGGCACGATTGTTGCTGCTCGCAACCCTGGCGGCAGTTGTGCTGGCGATCTCCGGCTGCGGGCGCAGCGGCGATCTCTACCTGCCCGAGCAGCCCGAATCGCAAGCACCCCAATGACATCGATCGAGCAATTGGCCGCGGCAGGCGAAATCGACGGCGTTGCCTTGGCGGAAATCGCCGAGCAACACGGCACCCCCTGCTATGTATACTCGGCCCGGCAACTGCGCAGTGCAGCCAGTGCAGTGCAAGCGGCAATCGCCGCCCTGCCCGATTCGCAAGCCTCCTATGCGGTAAAGGCCAACGGCAATCTGGCCCTGCTGCGCATCATCGCCGAGGCCGGGCTGGGATTCGATGTCGGATCAGCCGGTGAACTGGCGCGGGTGGCCGCCGCTACCGCTGGCTTGAATCCAAAACCGCATCTGTGCATGACCGGTCCGTGCAAGAGCGCAGCTGACATTGCAGCCGCGCTCGGCGAGCCGGCCGCGACCATAATCTGCGAATCACCTGACGAACTGACCCGAGTGGCCGAGATGGCCGGTGCCGCCGGCAAGACGGCTGATATCGGAGTGCGGGTCAACCCGGATGTCGATGCGGCAACCCATCGGCACATAGCCACCGGCATCGCCGGCGGCAAGTTCGGGGTGGATGCCGACACCGGCCTGGCAATGATGGAAAAAGCCGGCTCCGACCCCCGCTTGCGCGCTGCGGTTCTCCACTGTCACATCGGCTCGCAGATTGCCCGCGCCCAGCCACTAATCGAGGCGGCCGGTGCGATGATCAAGTTGCGCGACCGGCTCAGCGGCGAAGCCGGAGAATGCCGGATCGATCTGGGCGGCGGGTTTGGCATCGGCGATGCCCGCCAGCGACCGTCCGAAGACGTGCTGGCAGCGCTGGCCGACTGGCTGGCCGACAATGCCCATGGCATCGGCTTTTCCTTCCAGCCCGGCCGCAGCATCGTGGCCAGGGCCGGATTGCTGCTGGCCCGCGTCGAGTATATCAAGGGCAACCACATCCTGATTGATGCGGCGATGAACGATTTGCTGCGGCCGGCGCTTTACGAAGCGCAGCATCCGGTTGCAATCGTCGGCGGCAAACTCGCCGGCACCAGCGGCAGCATGAACATCGCCGGGCCGGTATGCGAAAGCGCCGACTTTCTCGCCCGCGACATCGATCTGGCGGCAAAACCGGGCGACTTGCTGGCGATTGGCGATGCCGGTGCCTACGGCTTCGTGATGGCCAGCAACTACAACGGCCGGCCGCGCCCGTGCGAGTTGCTCATCGACGCCGGCAAGGTAGCGGTGATACGCTCCCGGGAGACGATTGCCGACCTGCTGGCGGCGGATAAAATCAAGAGCGATGGCTGACGAATATGCACAGCGCTGCGACGAATTCTTCGCCTGGCTGGAAGAGCTGCTTGACGAACACGCCGGCGTTGCCGACTATGAAAGCAACGGCCAGATATGCGAGATCACCTGCACCGGCGGCAGCCAGATAGTAATCAATCGCCAGCCGGCCAACCAGGAAATCTGGCTGGCGGCCAAAAGCGGCGGCTTCCACTTTCGCCACGATGGCACCGACTGGATCGACACCAGAGACGGCAAGCCTTTCGGCGAACGTCTGGAAGAGTGCTTGCAATAGCCAAAGGCAATTGCCTGCGACGGCTGGCAATGCTTGCCGTGGCCGCTCTGGTCACCGCCTGCGGCACCGGTAGCAGCAGTTCAATCACACCGCCAACTTCCGGCAGCGGCGATAGTTCGCCGGCGACAACCGCAGCCCAACCCGACAACACCCCTTCCTATGTGAGTTTGCAAAACGGCTTTGAGTATCGGCCGGGGAAAACCTCGCCGCTGGAACAAGCTTTTGCCGAAGCCAAAATCAGTGCCAGCAGAGTCGACCGCAGTTCCCAGGCGTTCGTCTTCGACAGTGGCACAACGCACGGCAGTTTGATCATGACCGTGCTTGCCGCCAACGGCCTGCGCGCCGGCGAACACTACACTTTCAACAGTTGGGGACGCACCTTTGGCGGCATACCCAATTATGCAATCGCAAGAAGGCAATACCGGGCAACCTCCGCCGACAGCATCGCCAGCATGTCATTCGGGCCGGTGTTCACCAACGATCCTTCCATCATGGGCATAGACGCCAAGATCGACAATCATGCCTGGGTGGTCATGGCTGCCGGCAACAAAGGCGTCCCGGCCCCTGATGCAATCAACACCATCGGTCTGACCACGATCACAATGAGAGACCGGGCGATAATAAACGGCCACCTGGATGCTGTGAAGACCGGCAAGTTGCGCTTCGCCTACGGCCTGAACAATGCCCAAACCGGCCGCCATTCGGGGTCGAGCCGCTGCCTGGGCGTCGAGCAATACTGCATCGGTGCGCACTTTGAAGTCAACATCGAATACGCCGGCACCGTAACCCTTGTCGAAGGCACCTCAAATGCCGCCCCCTATATCTTTGCCGCGATGATCATGGCCTGGGAAAGGCTTGATCCGAGTGCAACCCCGGCAACAGTGTTTGCCCTGGCCGACAACTGCACCATCGACATCGGTGCGCCGGGTTTTGATGCTGAAACCGGACGGGGAAGACTGGACATCGGCTGCATGGCTGCCGCAACCGCCAAGGCAACCGGCAGCACTTCAGCTTCCGAGACTGCCGACGGCTTCATCGATGATATTTTCGCCAGCCGGATCGGCCGCTTGCAACTGCCCGGTGCAACCGACGCGCGTATGCCGGTAAAACTCTCCGGCGACAGCCTGCGCGGCGATTATCGCCCGGCACCGGCGGCGGGCGGCATCTTCTATCGACCCGATTATGCCCAACTGCGCTTCTGGCCGCTACCCGGATCATCGTGGGCAATTGCGCACGGCAGAGTCGATGAAGCCGGTTTCAGTTGGTCAACAACCGGCCTGGACGCGGCGGTTACCTACCGCCGATCACAAGACTTCTTCGGCGGCTCCGGCAGCGGCTGGTTCGATTTTGCATCGGTGCGCAACCTGCGTCTGCTGCTGGCCGGAACCCTTGCCGAGAAGCGGCTGCGCTGGCAGGCCTGGGGCAGGTTTGCCCAAATCGCCGAACCAACCGCGGCGATCGATGCGCTGCATGGGCACGAGATCGGTGCGGCGGTGACCGGGGAGGTGGGATCGGATGCGACCAGGCTGCAAATGCGGGCGCATCTGGCCCGGTTTGCCGGTGGCCGGATAAGCCTGACTGACGGCGGCAGTTTTCCGATCGAAGCCGGCGAGTTGGACTACGGCCTGGCGTTGCGCATCCGGCACAACTTCTAGGCTCGGCAGCAGCCATCTGGCCCGGCCCGGCGATTGTGTAGAATCTGCGGCTTGGAATTAATGGAACCAACCGGCAAGAAGCAGCAGGCCGCCTGGCTGGCTGGCCTGATCGTTATTGCAGGATCGGCGCTGGCCGGCAGCGAGGCCGCCCTGTCGGCATTTGTTGCATTCTGCGCCTATGAAATGGTCGAGACCCTGCACCTGTTCCAGATTCGCAGAATCAGGCGTCTGGCCGATCCGAAGACGGCTGCGGCAATGATGGTGCGCCTGCGCTGGCAGCGGATGCTGGCGATTCTGGCTGCCTTCGCCCTCGGGGTGCAGGTGCTGGTGGTCGTCGGTCAGGCAGTCGGCGCGGCCCTGCTCGCCGGTCTGGCTGCGCCGCTGATAGCCGGCGAGACATACATGCTCATCACCGCCAGCCGGAACTGATTGAAATGGCCGGCAGCCTGCACGACGTCTCCCCGGAAGGATACATCCGCGGCCACCTGCCCAACCTGTCCTACGACTTTTCCGCCGGGCGCTGGCTTACCAACGAAGAGGTGCTCAACCTGCAAGGGTCTTTCCTTACCCTGCATGTGGACACCCTGATCTTCTCGGTGTCGCTCGGGCTGCTGTCGATTGGCTTTCTGGCGTTCATCGCCGCTCGGGCCACCGACCGCACACCGGGGCGACTGCAAGGTTTCATCGAGATGGTGCTGATGTTTGTCGCTGATCTGGTCAAGAACATCTTTCCCGATCCTCCCAAGATCGTGCCGCCGCTGGCGCTGACCATCTTTGTCTGGGTGTTCTTCATGAACCTGATGGATCTGGTGCCGGTTGACACCCTCAACGTCGCCAGCCAGGGGGCAATTCACGCCAAGATGGTGCCGACCACCGATATCAACCTGACTTTCGGTATGTCGATAACGGTGTTCTTGATGATCATCTACTACAACATCAAGGTCAAGGGGATCGGCGGCCTGACCCACGAGATGCTCACCGTCCCCTTCGGTGCCAAGATGCTGCCGGCAAACCTGTTCTTGCGACTGGTCGAGGAACTAGCCAAGCCAATCACCCTCGGCCTGCGACTGTTCGGCAACCTGTTTGCAGCCGAAATGATCTTCCTGCTCGTCGCCCTGCTGCCGGCCTGGATCCAGTGGGTGTTCGGCGGCCCCTGGGCGATCTACCACATTCTGGTGGTGCCGCTGCAAGCCTTCATCTTCACCGCGCTAACCGTCGTCTACCTGTCCTTGGCCCACGAGAAGCACTAGCAGACAATGAGCACCAAGGCTAAAATTCAGCACCAACCTATTTTTCCGCACCACCACCATCAGGAGAAGATCCAATGATCAGGAAGACAATTTCACGTATCGGGCTTTGCGCTCTCGCCCTGCTGCCAGCGGCAGCGCTGGCTGCCGACTCAGTCGGAGGCGGCCTGAAGCTGCTCGGGGTTGCTTTCGGAGTCGGCCTGGCCGGCGCCGGCGCTGCCGCCGGCATCGGCATGCTCGGCGGCCGGCTGCTTGACGGCATCGCCCGCCAGCCGGAACTCGAGCCGCGGCTGATGCGCAACTTCTTCGTTACCGCCGGCTTGACCGATGCGGTGCCGATCATCGCCATTGCGGTGTCCCTGCTTATCCTGTTCGTCTTTTAAGGAAACCGGCTTTCCCTTGCAACTTTCTGTTTGCCATCTTCCCGTCAAGGGCGCAGGCTCGTGAACGTAAACATTTCATTCGTCGGCCAGATGATCACTTTCGCCATCCTGATTTGGGTGACGATGAAGTTTGTCTGGCCGCCGCTGATTGCGGCGATCGACCGGCGCAACAAGGAAATCGCCGACGGTCTGGCCGCGGCCGAGCAAGGCCGGCAGAGTCTTGAAGAGGCCAAGGGACGGCAGCAGGAAATGATCGCCGATGCCCGCAGCAAGGCCTCCGAGACGATGCGGGAGGGCAAGCAGCGCCACGATGACATCGTTGCCGCCGCCGCTGATGAGGCGCAGGCTGAAAAACAGCGCATCATTGCCGAGGGACACAGACAGATCGAAGCCGAGCGGGCCAAGATGGTGCTTGAACTCAGGGAGAACTACGCCGCCCTGGTGGTGGACGGCGCCCGACGCATCCTCAAGCGTGAGTTTGACGCCAAGACGCACAGCGACATGATCGACAAGCTCGCCGAGAAGATCTAACGCGCGCATGGATGCATCAGCAGCGGCCCGCCCCTACGCCCAGGCCGCCTATCAACACGCTGCCGGCGCGGGCACGGCCGGACAATGGGAGGAAATGCTCTCGGCGCTGGCGGCAATTTCCGCTACCGGCCCTTTCCGGCAACTCATTGCCGATCCGCGTCTGGGTGAGCACGAATGCGGCCAGGCGCTGGAAGCGATGCTGACCGCTTCGCAAATCGGCGAGCAAGGAGCCGGTCGCGACTTCCGCAGTTTTTGCCGGCAACTGCTCGCTGGCGGCCGGTTGGCCGCCGCCGGCCAGATCGCTGCCCAGTTCGGGGAGATTCGCCGGCTGGCCGAGAAAATCGTCGATGTAAAGATTTACAGCGCCTTTGCCCTGTCCGAGCAGCAGGTCGGACGGATTGGCGAGGCGCTCAAGAAAAGACTCGCCTGCCGGGAAGTGCGCACCGAACTTGTCATTGACGAGAGCCTCGGTGGCGGAGTGCGCATCGTCGCCGGTGATGATGTTATTGACGCGACCGTAACCGCGGAACTCGACCGGTTGCGCAGCCACGTCCTGTCTTTCGACTAGTAGCAGCAACTGGAGCCTGAATCAGATGAAGAATCTCTCGGCCGCGGAAATCAGCGCCGTAATCAAGGACAAGATAAGCAAGTTCGATCTTGAGGCGGAACTCAAGAACGAGGGGACGATCCTGTCGGTAAGCGACGGCATCGTGCGCATCTTCGGGCTGTCCGCCGCCCAGCAGGGGGAAATGCTCGCTTTCCCCGGCGACACCTACGGCCTGGCTATGAATCTGGAGCGGGATTCGGTCGGGGCGGTGGTGCTCGGCTCCTACGAACACCTCAGCGAGGGCGACCGGGTTCAGTGCACCGGCCGGGTGCTGGAAGTTCCCGTAGGCCCCGAACTGGTTGGCCGACTGGTAAATCCGCTCGGCGAGCCGCTTGACGGCAAGGGACCTATCGGTGCCAAGCTCAGCGAACCGATCGAGAAAATCGCGCCCGGAGTGATTGACCGGCAGTCGGTCTCCCAGCCGCTGCAAACCGGCCTGAAAGCAATTGACACGATGGTGCCGATCGGACGCGGCCAGCGGGAATTGATCATCGGCGATCGCCAGACCGGCAAGACGGCCGTGGCGGTGGATGCGATCATCAATCAAAAGGGGCAGGACTGCATCTGCATCTATGTTGCGATCGGTCAAAAGGC
Organism: Betaproteobacteria bacterium; assembly: GCA_026710225.1. Classification (GTDB taxonomy): domain Bacteria; phylum Pseudomonadota; class Gammaproteobacteria; order Tethybacterales; family Tethybacteraceae; genus JAPORI01. The sequence continues at coordinate 2,361 of JAPORI010000106.1, read as the reverse complement.
GTCCTCGGTGGCGGCGGTGGTGGCAAAGCTCGCCGAACACGACGCACTCGATCACACCATCATCGTCTCGGCAACCGCATCCGACTCGGCAGCGCTGCAATACATCGCTCCCTACGCCGGCTGCACAATGGGCGAATACTTCCGCGATCGCGGCCAGGACGCCTTGATCATCTACGATGACCTGACCAAGCAGGCCTGGGCTTACCGGCAGATCTCGCTGCTGCTGCGCCGGCCGCCGGGACGGGAGGCCTATCCGGGCGATGTCTTCTACCTGCATTCACGACTGCTTGAGCGGGCGGCGCGGGTGAACGCCGACTATGTTGAAAGTTACACCAAGGGCGAGGTGAAGGGCAAGACCGGCTCGCTCACCGCCTTGCCGGTAATCGAGACGCAGGCCGGCGATGTAACCGCTTTCGTGCCAACCAATGTCATATCGATTACCGACGGCCAGATTTTCCTGGAGACCGACCTGTTCAACGCCGGCATCCGGCCGGCAATGAACGCCGGTCTTTCGGTATCGCGGGTCGGCGGTGCCGCCCAGACCAAGATAGTCAAGAAACTCGGCGGCGGTGTGCGGCTGGCGCTGGCCCAGTACCGGGAACTGGCCGCCTTCTCGCAGTTTGCATCCGATCTGGACGATGCAACCCGCAAGCAGTTGGACAAGGGCAAGATGGTGACCGAGTTGATGAAGCAAAAGCAGTACTCGCCGTTTTCGGTGCCTGAACTGGCTGCAACCCTGTTTGCGATCGAAAACGGTCTGTTCGATGACATCAAGGTCGAGGAGGTGCTCAACGCCGAGGCCAAGATGCAGGAACATCTGCGCCTCAAGCATCAGGCGCTGCTTGACAAGATCGGGGAGAGCCCCGAACTCACCGATGAAATAAGCAAGTCCCTGCAAGAGGCAATCGCCGAGGGACTCTCCGAATTCAGCAAGCAGTAGCGAACAAGCGCCGTGTCGGCAGCCAAGGAAATTCGCACCAAGATCGCCTCGATCCGCAATACCCAGAAGATCACCCGGGCGATGGAAATGGTTGCTGCCTCCAAGATGCGTCGAGCTCAAGATCAGATGCGTCAGGCTCGGCCCTACAGCGACAAGATTCGCGAGGTTTGCGCTCATTTGCAACGCGGCTCACTCGAGTACAGCCACCCCTACACGGTGGCAAGAGAAGACATCTCGAGAGTGGGCATCATCGTGGTGACCACCGACAAGGGGCTGTGTGGTGGCCTCAACGCCAACACCCTGCGCACGGTGAGTGCCCGCCGGCAGGAATGGGAGCGTCAGGGCATCAAGACCTGCTTCACGGTCTTCGGCGGCAAGGGTCTCGGGCTGCTATCCCGGCTCGGAGCCGACATAATCTCTCAGGCAACCAGTCTGGGCGATCAGCCCTCGCTGGAGAAGATGCTCGGCCCGATTGGCGTGATGACCGATGCGTTTCGCAGCGGCGAGGTTGATGAAGTATGGCTTACCTACGCCCGCTTCGTGAACACGATGAAGCAGGAGGCGGTTTTTGACCGGCTGCTGCCGCTTGATCCGGACTTTCATGTCGATGCCAGTTCCGATTCGGTGGCGCTGCGCGGTTCGAGTTGGGACTACATATACGAGCCGGACGCGCCGGAAGTTCTCAACTACCTGATGACCCGCTATCTTGAATCGGTTATCTTTCAGGCCAATGCCGACAATGCCGCCTCCGAGCAGGCGGCGCGCATGGTCGCGATGAAGTCGGCCAGCGAAAACGCCGGCAACATAATCGACGAGTTGCAACTTGACTACAATAAAAGCAGACAAGCGGCAATCACCAAGGAACTGTCAGAAATCGTCGGCGGCGCCGCGGCTGTCTGACCGAAACGAATTGAACGAACAGCAGGAGAACTCATGAGCGAACAGCAGCAAAAGGGCAAAATCGTCCAGATCATCGGTGCGGTAATCGATGTCCAGTTTTCCGGCCGGATGCCGGGCATCTTCAACGCCTTGGAAATCGAGGGCAGCAGCCTGATCCTTGAGGTGCAGCAGCAACTCGGCGACGGCATGGTGCGCTGCATCGCCCTGGGTGCATCCGAAGGCCTGCGCCGGGGGATGGCCTGCATCGACACCGGAGCGGCGATCAAGGTGCCGGTCGGTCCCAAGACACTGGGCCGGATCATGGATGTGCTCGGCAAGCCGATCGACCAGAAAGGCGACATCGGCGAGGACGAGCGCTGGGAAATCCACCGGCCGGCCCCGAAGTTCGATGAGTTGCAGGCCAATCAGGAGCTGCTTGAGACCGGCATCAAGGTCATCGATCTGGTCTGCCCGTTTTCCAAGGGCGGCAAGGTCGGCCTGTTCGGCGGCGCCGGTGTCGGCAAGACCGTCAACATGATGGA
>JAPORI010000121.1:4480-18418 GCA_026710225.1 Betaproteobacteria bacterium | reverse complement strand
GGTTTGGGGGTAGGTGTCAAATTCTAGACAGTCTCTTATAGATCGCTATATTCAATCCAGTCAAGAAGGTTTTTTCTGCCAACCAAAACAATTCCATTCTGTCTAGCAATCTCGGCTGCTTCATCGGGAAACCTTTCAGCGTTTGTCAAGGCAACCAGCTTCAACTTGCCAGGCAATGAATAAGCTTCGCGAGCTCTTATCAAATCTTGGACAGCTTGTATTGGTGCAGCCCTGTCTGGATAGTTGGTGTGCTTGCACTGGACTATCACAGACATGTTGCCTTTGGTGCAAATGCCGTCAGCACCCGCATCTCCAGTCACTCTTGCTCCCCAAACGCGATAGCCTGCAACTCCCATTGCTCGTATTGCCCATCTCTCAAATTCCAGAGGGACCATTAGGTCAATGTCTTGCAAAGAATAAGTGCTCATTAGGAACCAGTTTCTTTGCCCATCACAGCCTCATCAAATTCAGCCATGTTTTCATTAGAATCCTCAACCCGAAATAATATTTTTTTAGCAAGCTCTCTTTTGCGGCTCATCATTTCCGGTTCAGGCCAAATTATTGTTTCGCAAAACTCTTTCCACGCGTGGGACAAAAACTCGAAGTCTTTCTCCACATGATTTTCCATCTCATCGAGTTTATTGGCTAACTCAGAGTCTTCTACCGATTGTAGGCGAGAACGAAAAGATTTGATTCGTAGCCCGAGGCTTACTGTGCGCCAACCGTAGAATACCAGCACAATTATTGCGCAAAGGACAATTGCGAAGGCTATGGTCTCAGCGAAGTTCGGGCGTAAAAACAAACTTGCAACACCTTTCATCATTGGGGCCACTATATTGCCCCCCAGTTCCTGTAATATCTGTTCAAACATGTTGTCTAGAATAGTGAGGTATACCCATCCGGCGAAACAAAATTAGGGGTGAGATTAAGATGTAATTTCAGGCTGCATATTATAACTCATCAGGGGTTGACCCCCACCCCCAAAGGTTGGAGCGTTATAACTTGGAATCAGGGTAAATCCCCGATATACTGGTTTTGAAATTCTCAAAATAGCATGGCCTGGTAATGAACTAGCGCCTATCCAAACATTAATCTTGAAGCACAAGGATTTTTGTCTTCAATTCAAAAAATCTCCTTTTTAAAGATGCCCTCTAGTTTGCAAACAGGGTGTCGAAGGCGGCCGCGGTTTCCTCATCGAGAGCACCGACCGCCGCCTTCAACGACAGCACCGCCAGCAACTTGGCGTGCCGGGCTGCAACCAGCGCCACTTCCGCATCAGCCAATTCGGACGCCGCATCGATAACATGAAAGGCGGCACTCTTGCCGATCTCGCTGAGCACTTCGGTCGCTTCCAGACGCCGCTGCTGCGCTTGCAAGGTTGTCGCCAGCAACTGGATGCGCTTTTGCTGGGTTTGCGCCCGCACCAGTGCATCGGCTGCGGCCAGTTTCGCCTGCCGACGGGCATCTTCCAGCGCCAGCATCGCCGAGCGGGTTTCGGCCGCCGCCCGCCGGGCACCGGCCAGGCCGCCGCCGGAAGCAAACAGCGGGACATCAACCCTGATCGCCACCGTCTCGTCGCGGTGATTGAACGCCGACGCCGACAGGGAAACATTGGGCAGGGACAGGGCAAAGGTTGCATCCTCGGCCGCCTGCGCCGCTTCCAGGGCTGCCTGACGAGATTGCACCGCCGGCGCCTCGTTTTCGGCCAGAGACTGCCAGTTGCGCTCTTCATCAAGCGGCGCCTCGGCTTCCAGCTTGTGCAACTGGGCCGGGCGCCGGCCGATCATGTCGGCGAGCACCAGCATCGCGACTTCCAGTTGCCGCTGGGCCTCGACTTGCTCAGCATCGATCACCGCCAGTTGGGCGCGCACGGTAAGCTCGTCGATCAAGGTGGTATCGGCCGAACCGAGTTCGAAGTTGCTCTCGGCCATCAACAGCTGCTGGCTGACCGTCTTCTTGCGCTTTTTCAGGGCGCTCAGATTGGCTTCGGCCAGCAGCGCGGCCAGATAGGCTTCATAGGAGGCCAGCAGCACCTGCTGGCCGACCCGTTCTACTTCGTGTCCGGCCGAGCGTTCAAGATGCTTGGCCTGACTGAAAGAGCGGAACTGGCTGGTGTTGAGCAAGCTCTGGGTGAGGGTGGCGGAAAACTCGGTGCGATTGTCCTCCGGCCGATTGTTGTCGGATGTGTCCTGATTCGGCCTGATCTGGCGGCTGGCCTGGCCGCGCACCTGCGGCAGCAGTGCGGCTCTGGCAACCCCAACTCCGTGACTTGCCGCATCCAGTTGCGCTTGTGCCGAACGATAGTTGGCGCTGTTGGCAAGCGCCGCGCGCACGAATTCGCCGGGCGTGATCGCCACCGCCGGCGGCATCGCCAAAATCGCGGCAGTCGCAGCTGCCAGCAGACGCCCAATCATCAGTCGGCTTCCTGCCAGAAGGGAACATCCAGCGCCGGCGTGCTCGCCTGCGCCATACCCAGACGAGGAATCATCCCGGCACGCCAGGCGCGCCGGCCGGCGGCAACCGCTTCGGCAAAGGCCTGCGCCATCGCCGGCGGATCGTCGGCTCCGGCTACCGCACTGTTGAGCAACACCGCGTCCATCCCCAGTTCCATCGCTTGGGCCGCGTCCGAGGGGCGCCCGATACCGGCATCGACGATCAGCACCGCTTCCGGCAGCCGGCTGCGCAGGCTGCGCAACCGATCCGGATGCTCGATCCCGCAGCCGGAACCAATCATCGATCCCCAGGGCATGATCGCTGCGCAACCGACCTCGTGCAGCCGTCGGGCGACGACCAGGTCCTCGGTGGTGTAGGCAAACACCACAAAGCCTTCGTCGACCAGTTGCCGGGCCGCATCAACCAGCCCGAACGGTTCCGGTTGCAAGGTGTCGTCATCACCGATCACCTCCAGCTTGATCCAGTCGGTGCCCAGCAGCTCCCGACACATGTGGGCGCAGGCAACCGCTTCGGCAGCAGAGCGGCAACCGGCGGTATTGGGCAGCAGCGGACAGCCGGCTTCGGCCAGCAGGTTGTGAAAGCTGCCGCCGTCCGGACCGCTGCGCCGCAACGAAACGGTAATCGCCGCCGGCTTGGCCGCGGCAATGCTCGCACTCAGACTCGCCGGCGACGGATAGCGGGCGGTGCCGAGCATGAGGCGCGAGCGCAGCCGCACACCGCCGATCTGAAACTCTTCGGCCATGTTCGCCTAGCCGCCCTGACGCACCGAGAAGACCTCGATCTGGCTGCCGGCGGCCAGTTGCAGCCGATCGCGATCGGCAGATGGCACCAGGCGGCCGTCAACCGCAACCGCCAGCGGCTGTTTTGCCGGATAGCCCCAGTTGCCCAGCTGCTCGGCCAGCGGCCGGGCATCATCGGCATCAGTCGGCTCGCCGTTGAGGCTGACCTTGATGGCCGCCATCACGAAGCCAGGCCCATCATCCCGGCCGCCTCGGCAACCAGAGCCGGGCCGGCCATGTAACCGTGCCGATACATGCCGTTGATGCTAATCAAACCCTTTTGCGCAGCCAGCCGGGGAACATTGTCCGGATAGGCCGGCCGCCGGCCGGTGCGCATGGCAACGATGCGCGCTTCGGCAAATGCCGGCTGCAAAGAATAGGCGGCGGTAAGCAACTCCAAAGCCGAGCGCAGCGACATTTCACTGGTATCGGCGCTTTCGATTTCGGTCGCGCCGACCAGATAGCGCCCTTGCGCGCGCGGAACGATGTAGACTGGCTGACGCGGATGCACCAGCCGCACCGGCCGGCTGATCGAAACCGCATCGCAGTGCAGGTGGATGATCTCGCCGCGCACCGGTCGCAGCCGGCCGCCGGCTCCCAGGCCGCGACAGTCGCAGCTCCAGTCGCACGCGTAACTGCGGCCGCCGGCGACCAGTCTTCCCGGTTCGACCGTCTCGACCGCCTCGCCCTCGTGCCAGGCAACTCCGGACTGCCGACTCGCTTCACGCAGGGCGCCCAGCACCCGTTCGGCATCCAGATGGGCGTCGCCCGGCAGCAGCCAGGCGGCCGGCAGGTGCGCCAGGTCCGGTTCCAGCTCGGCCAGCTCGGATGCATCAAGCCGGCGCGGCGGCTCGACGCCCGCCGGCAGCCGGTTGGCGATCCGATGGGCAATCCGATCCAGTTCGGGTCGATCCCGACCGAGTGCAACCAGGATCGTGCCGCGCTCGCTGAGCGCATCGGCCAGTCCGAGTTCGGCCAGCCACTGCCGCCACAGCGGCAGCGACCGGCTGCCCAGCTCGCCGATCGCAAGTTCAGCGCGCGCCGCCTCGCCGGCCACTGCCAGCATCCCGGCTGCCACCGGCGAACACCCGGTCGCGCAGTTGCGCTCGAATACATCAACCTGCGCGCCGCCTCGTCCGGCCCGCCAGGCGAGCATGCTGCCGATGACGCCGCCGCCGGCGATCCCGATCTTCACTTGCCAACCACTTCCTTGTCAGCTTCCTGCACCGGTATATACAAATTGCCGCCGCCGGCGGCAAAGCGATCCGACATCTCGCGCATTCCGGCCGCGATCGCATCGGACTCGTCCAGCCGCCGGTCGGCGGCATAGGCGCGCACCTCCTGGCTGATGCGCATCGAACAGAACTTCGGTCCGCACATCGAGCAAAAGTGGGCAACCTTGGCGCCCTCCTGAGGAAGGGTCTGATCGTGAAAGGCGCGGGCGGTATCCGGATCGAGGGCCAGATTGAACTGATCCTGCCAGCGAAAATCGAAGCGGGCCTGGGAAAGCAGATCGTCCCTGATCCGGGCGCCGGGATGGCCCTTGGCAAGATCGGCGGCATGGGCGGCGATCTTGTAGGCGATCAGCCCGGCCTTGACATCATCGCGATCGGGCAGGCCGAGGTGCTCCTTGGGAGTGACGTAGCACAGCAGTGCGCAACCGTGCCAGCCGATCAGGGCCGCGCCGATGCCGCTGGTGATGTGATCGTAACCGGGAGCGATGTCGGTGACCAGCGGCCCCAGGGTGTAAAACGGCGCTTCATCGCACTCGACTAACTGCCGGCGCATGTTCTCCTCGATCAGATGCATCGGCACATGGCCGGGACCCTCGATCATCACCTGAACATCCCGGTCGCGGGCGAACCGCCCGAGCTTGCCGATCGTCGCCAGCTCGGCAAACTGCGCTTCGTCGTTGGCGTCGGCTATTGCTCCGGGACGCAATCCGTCGCCGAGCGAGAAGCTCACATCATAGGCGCGCATGATTTCGCAGATTTCGGCGAAGTTCTCGTAGAGGAAATTCTCCCGGTGATGGGCGATGCACCACTTGGCGATGATCGCCCCGCCGCGCGAGACTATCCCGGTCACCCGCTTTTCGGTAAGGTGGATGTAGCGCAGCAGCACCCCGGCGTGGATGGTGAAGTAGTCAACCCCCTGCTCGGCCTGCTCGATGAGGGTTTCTCGCATCACCGGCCAGTTCAAGTCCTCGGCCACCCCGCCAACCTTTTCCAGTGCCTGATAGATCGGCACCGTTCCGATTGGCACCGGCGAATTGCGCATGATCCATTCCCGGGTTGCGTGAATGTCGCGGCCGGTGGAAAGGTCCATCACCGTGTCGGCTCCCCAGCGGGTGGCCCAGACCAGCTTGTCAACCTCCTCCTCGATCGACGAGGCAACCGCCGAATTGCCGATGTTGGCGTTGACCTTGACCAGGAAATTGCGCCCGATCACCATCGGTTCCAGTTCCGGGTGATTGATGTTGGCCGGGATGATCGCCCGGCCGCGCTCGACTTCGGCGCGCACGAACTCGGGAGTGATTTGCTGCGCAATCGCGGCTCCACGCGCATCCCCGGCCAGCCGCCGCTCCCGCTCGCCGTCGACCGCCGCCGCCGCTTCGATGCGCTGCGTTTCGCGCCCGGCAACGAACTCCATCTCCTCGGTGATCACCCCGGCCTTTGCATAGGCGAGCTGGGTGGGTGCGGCCGAATTGCGGCCAATGCGCGGCCGGCGGCGCAGGCCGGCCGGAATCTTGGCATCCACAGCCGCTTCCGGGCGCAATTCGGTGTCGGCGCGCCGCTCCAGCCAGGCTTGGCGCACCTGGCCGGGCAAGCCGGCCTCGATGTCGATGGCCACTGCCGGATCGGTGTAGGGGCCGGAAGTGTCATAAACCGGCACCTGCTCGCCGGTGGCAAGCTCAATTGCGCGCATCGGCACTGTCACCCGGCCGCACTTGACCATCATCTTGGTCGAAGCCGGCAGCGGCTTGAAACTTTCGGCCAGCTGCTTTCTTGCCTTGGCGCGCGCACTGTTCCGGCGCGGTTTAGTTTGAGTGCTCATCGGTCGGCTACCCCTAGAAGCGAAACTCGGACCGGTGCGGCGCGTTGTCCAGCGGCTGCGCCCAGCTTTCCACGCAGCCTTGCACATTGAGCTGTGATCCGACCCGCTGCACCCGCTGCAAGGTCGCGACCGGCGCGGCACCGACCAATGCGACCATTCGGCCGCCGGGCGCATACCGATCGAGCAATTCAACCGGCAGCACCGGCGTCGAACCGGTCAGCACCACTCCGGCAAAGGGTCCGGTCGCGGCCAACTCGCCGAAACCGTCGCCGGTTACCACCTTGACATTGGCGACAACCGATTCGGCCAGATTGGCAGCCGCCTGCGCGGCCAGCGCCGGCCTGATCTCGACGCTGGTAACCCGGCCGGCCAGGCGGCCAAGCAGGGCGGCGAAGTAACCGGTGCCGGTGCCGATGTGCAGGATGCTCTCGTCGGCCGCCGGTGCCAGTTCCTGCAACAGCCGGGCCTCGAGCTTGGGTTCGAGCATCGTTTGCCCCTCGCCGATCGGCAACTGGGTATCGCTGTAGGCAAGTTCGCGCAAGTCCGCCGGCACGAAGCCGGCCCGGGGCAGGTCATAGTAGAGACCGAGGATTCGATCGTCGAGCACATCCCAGGGCCTGATTTGCTGCTCGACCATGTTGATGCACAATTGGGTTGCTGAAGTCGCTGCCGTCATCTTTTCAAATACTGTCTTTTGCTGTTGCATTGAACAATGTTGCCGAGAAGAGGACTCGTACCTCCACAGGGCTTACACCCCACTAGGCCCTCAACCTAGCGCGTCTACCAATTCCGCCATCTCGGCAAGCCTGCCGCAGGTGCGGGCTGCCTATGCATTATAAGAGAGCGACGGCGACGGCCGCACATTTGACCGGCGCCGGAGCATCTGCGCAGCCGGCCGGAAGCGGCACTGGTATTAAAATAGCGGTTTGGCCGGTCGGCCATATAATATGCAACGGCCGAGCCAAACCTTGACGCAAGTCTCAATTTCACCTCCCTTGTTGCAAAAGTGAACGACAAAGACACCGAACAGCAGCAGCAGGCTCCCCAGGCGGGACCGAAACTTCGCCAGTACATGCCGCACGCCGGGGCGGCGGTGCAAGGCGATCCCAAGCGCAAGTTGCAAGGCGAGAAGTTCGATCCGAGCAAGGCCGCCGGGGCCAAGAAGCCGCTGCCCACCGTCCGCCAGTACATGCCCAGCGCCGGAGCGGCGGTAAAGGCCGAACCCAAGCGCAAGTTGCAGGGTGCCCGGCTTGATCCGGCCAAGATCGGCGAGGCCAAGCCGCTGCCCACCGTCCGCCAGTACATGCCGCTGAAAGTCGGGGAACTGCGCAAGTCCAAGGCCGCCGAAGCGGAAAAAGCCCGTGCCAACGCTCCGGATGCGATCAGACCGGTTGAAGAGGAGGAAACGCCCAAGCCGCGCCCAGTGCGCAAGGCGCCGGCTCCGCCGCCGGCTGCCGCAAAGCCACCGCCGGTCGCACCGGCTCCGCCGCCAGCAGAACCGGTTGCCGCACCGCCGCCTGTTGAGCCGGTTGCACCGCCGCCGGTAGTTGAAGAACCGGCCGCAGCACCGCCGCCACCGCCGCCTGCGGCACCGGTTGCCGAAGAGCCGCGGGAAATCCGCATGTCGATCAACATCGAGAAGCCGCAGGAGAAGAAGCAGCCGACCTATGAAATGGATTTGGGTCCCGAGGAACTGTTCGACCTCGAACCGTCGCTGGAAGTTGCCCTATCGGAAGGCGGCCTGCTGTCGGGTATTTTCGGACCCAAGGCCTCGGCTAGCAAGTACAAGTCGTTCTACTCCAAGCCGCTTGCCAGGCTTGGCGAATCCGACTTCCTCTACCAGCCGCTGGTCGCCTTGGAGCGCATCGACATCGCCCGCCAGTTGATCCCGGACCTGCAAAAGCAGATCGCGACCCTCAGTTGCAAGAAGTTCAAGAAGGCCCTGCTCGACAACAGTTGCCCGCTGCACCTGGCCACCTCGGCAGTTGAGCAAGGCTCTGCCGCCTGCGCACCGCAATACTGCGATCAGTTGCTCAAGCTGCTGGTGCCGGACTTGGACGAAGAGACCGAGCGGGAAGGTTTTCTGACCAGCATGGCCGAATCCGGCCGGCTGATGGAGCGGCTGAGCGGTTGCGCATTCCTCGGCGCGCCGGCCGCCCTGTTTGCGGTGCAGGAAGAACAAAACTCCTACATCGAACTTACCAACTTCGAGGAGTTCGACAACGACATCGATATCGAGTTTCGCAAGTGGCTGCTCATCTACCTGGATGTAGCGATGGAAATGTGCGACATAGCCGCCAATGTCGGCGAGGGCATCCCGGTAATCGGCCGGCTGCCCGACATCCGCAACGCGATCGCATCACTCGAAGCACTCGGCAAGGTTGAAGAGGGCGAAGCACCTGCCGAAGAGTAAGCCTGATTAGTTAGTCTGATTCAGGTGCCGGCCGACGCTTTAACAGTACCTTCATTTTGTCGGCCGGGACCGCTTTAGCGTCGACATTTTTGCCAAGACAGGTTTTTTAGGGAAGTATTCTTCTTGATCGCCTTGCTTGTTGGCATCTTCTTTTAAAGACAGTTGAATTGAATGCGCAAGTTTGCGCGTTCACTCATGCGCTGCTATTGGCTACTCGGCAGCCACTGTCGATGCCGGCCCCATGTTCAAATCCTGCAACTGGCCGAGAGCCTGCTCGCGAAAGCCGCGGTTGGCTGCCGGCGAAGCCGGGCTCGGATGAAGAATCTTGCCCGAGCGCCGATCCGGCGCCACCTGTTGCAGGCGGCTGTGCGCGTAGGCGCCAACTCCGATTAGCAGTTGCGGATCAAGCAACTCGATTGCTTGCGCCAGATGCTCGTCGCAGGCGCTGCCGATTTGTCCGGCAATATCCTTGGGCAGCCGATCGGGAGTTACATTGCGGGTGCGATGATCGATAGTCTGCAAAAACAGCAGCGGACAGTAGTTGAACACCGCAACCTCGGCAAACAGCCGCTCGGCTGATCCATAAAGCTCATCGAGCATCCCCCACAGCCGGCTACCGCTGACCTCCTCGCGCGCACAGGCCCAGCCGGAAACCGGTCGGCTGGCGATCATCTCCTCCGGCTGGCCGATTTCACCGGTTATCCCCATCCAGTCGCGCACCCAGCTGACGGTGCCAAACGGCACCCCGGTCTGCGCCATACCCCAGGGGCCGGGATTCATGCCCAGCATCAGGAAGCGCCGAGGTCCGGACGCGCACAGTTGCAGGAAGTTCTCGAACGGCTGCCGGGCGTAGCGGCTCGGATCGTAGACTGCGGTAACCGGAATCTGATCACGCATGGCGGCGAGCTGATTCGACAGTTGGGCTGCCGATTGGGCCAGTAGCCGGGCTGGATTGGCTTTCGGCACCGCAGTCAGCAAGCCGGACGCGCTCGAGTCATTGCTTCTCGTTGGCGGGGAAACCCATGTGCTTTTGCGGATAGCCTTCGGGCAGTTTTTTCAGCAGTTGTTCAAGACGACCATACCAGTCCTGAGGAAAAGGCAATTTGCCCAGCAGATGATCGATTGCTAGCAGTGAATTGTATATTCGTGTTGATTTGGGATTCCATTCTTTCCTGAAACTAATTTTGCGCTGATGCCTGACAATAGCGGCAAAGCCGTGATTCCATATCCGGCGATGATGCGAACAAAAGTTGCGCAACAGCGTCAGGTTATGCAGCCATGCCACAAAAACCTTGCTTTCCAGTCCGTATTTTCTAGTTATCTCCTTGCGCAAGGAAACTTCAATCATTGCAATTGCGCCGAACACCAGTTTGCGCAGCTCTTGGTCAAATTTGTAAATGTCCAGCATTTGCCCGCAAGAGGTGTTGGCCCGGAACTTCCCGTTCGCATTCACGAAAATTTGCCAGTAACCGCTCAAGCGAAAATAGGTTATGTGTTTCAGACAATGCAATGCCTCTTTTTCATCTGCGATCAACATTCCGCGATTGCTCAACGACTGTAATTGATCGAAATGACCAAGCGTCTCAACTGTGTTTGATTTGTTGATTGCTAAACCCCCTAACAAAAAATGTCCCGCCAATTTGAGGTTGCGCGTTGCCGAACATAGCCTTGGCGGAATCTGTCAAGCGTCATAACGCATCCAAAAAATACCCCGCCAAATTTAAGGATACTGGGCAAAGCCGAGCATAGCCTTGGCGGGGACTGTTAACCGATATTATAACATATTCCGGTGGTCTGCCGGCTAACCATAACCGATCTGGCGGACAATATGACAGCCTTGACCCCGAGGCTAGCCAGGCTCTTTCTAGGACGACGGCACACCTAAATCTCGTATCCGACAGGCCTCTGGCTGACGCCCCCTGTAATCAAGTGCCAACTCAGGGGGCATTGGAAGTGCCCAATGCGCCTGATTGGCCGATTTCAGGCCAGATTCATCAGTTGTGTGGAATCACTGCTGATGGCCTTGATCGGGCAAATTCGAGGCTTGGTTGAGAAATCCGCGCTCGGCCACTGGCGCGGCCGGTCGCGCCCCAATCAGTCTGCCAACCGGGTGACCACTTCGATGCGGCCAGTCAGGGCTGCGTGCACCGGACAGCGATCGGCGATTTCAAGCAGCCGGGCGCGCTGGGTTTCATCCAGATCGCCTTCCAGAGTGATCTGGCGTTCGATCCGATCAACCGCAGCCGCGCCAGTTTCGCAGTCCTGACAGTCCTTGATGTGTACCCGGGAGTGCTTCAGACTCACCGCCGCGCGCTTGAGCGGCCATTTCTTGTGCCGGGCGTACATGCGCAGGGTCATCGTCGTGCATGATCCAAGCGCAGCCAGCAGCAGCCCGTAGGGAGTGGATCCGGCACCGCCGCCGCCAAGACTGGTCGGTTGATCGGCGATCAGTTCGTGCCGGCCGTTGCCGATCAACTGGGCGAGGCCGCTGCCGCCGGCCTCGGCAACTTGCACCGTGTCGGCTTCACCGTCCGGCGCGGCTGCGGCGTCTGTCGCCGGTGAACTCAGATAGCGTTGCGCCCAGGAGCCGATAACGCTGGCGACATAGGCGGCATCAGCCTTGCGGGTAAGCAGGTGATCGGCACCATCGAGACTGATGAACGACTTGGGATGGGCGGCTGCCTGATAGATGCGGCGGGCATTGTCGATCTCGACCGTCTTGTCGAGCGGCGAATGAAAAACCAGCAGCGCCTTGTTCATTCGCCCGACCCGCTCGGCAAGCGACACCGATGCGATGTCGTCGAGAAACTGGCGCTGAATCACGAACGGCCGGCCGGCCAGCAGCACCTCGGCCTCGCCGGCACTGCGAATCTCCTCGGAACGCTCGGTAAACAGATGCTCGACATGTGCCGGCTCGGCCGGCGCCCCGATCGTGCACACCGCCTGGGCAGCCGGAATCTTTTCGGCCGCAGCCAGCACCGCAGCTCCGCCGAGACTGTGGCCGATGAGGATGTTCACCGGTCCGTGCTCGGAGCCAAGATATTCGGCGGCACTGACCAGATCGGCGACATTGGAGGTGAAGTTGCTCGATGCGAACTCGCCCTCCGATTCACCAAGCCCGGTGAAGTCAAAGCGCAGCACCGCAATTGAATGCTCGGCCAGGCTGGTTGCAATCTGGCGGGCGGCAAAGATGTCCTTGGTGCAGGTGAAGCAGTGGGCAAACAGCGCATAGCCGCGGGCGGCTCCGCTAGCCGGCTGCTGCAAGACCGCGGCCAATTCGGCGCCGGAGGAACCCTTGAAAGTTACTTTCTGGCTTGTGCTCATCGGTCGGCTATTTTAATAGGCGGCTACGCGTTTTGTAGTGGGCGGTTTTGCCGCTTGTCTCTGCCGGACACACCTTTCTCAGGTTGCCTGAATAAGAAACTGCAACCAGAATGTCTGGTCATGGCTCTTGTTTACGGCTCCCCATCAAACCATACCTGGCCTGGCTTGCCATTGTTTCATATCCATCCGAGTAGCAATTTTGGCTGTTTCGGCCAGAATTTTTCTGCTTCGGCTCGCAGATGGCCTGCCCTTGGCTAGCCCGCCGATAGCAGGGCGGCCTGGCTGAGAATGCCAACTATCTGTTCGGCGCTGAATTGACGCTTTTGCATTGGGATTGGATTTTCGAGGGTGCAACTTTTGGGGACAGGGTCAATCTTAATCCCGCCCCTGATTTTGTCTCATTTCAGGGGTGCATTACAGTCTTACCCTCCGCCGCCGCCAACAGACAGCTATGCCTTATGATCACAGGCGGAAAGTAACCATGACCAGCAAAAAAACCGCCCACCCCAAGACGCCTGATCAGCCGCAGCCGGCGCCCAATGCCCCGGCCATGGCAACATTGGATTTGATCGACCAGATTCCCTTCCATTTGCGCAACGACTTGATGCAGTCCATCTATCTGGTTGCCCACAACAAGATCGACGAGGCCTGCGAGCAATTGGACGCGCTAATCAGTCAGCTGCCGCAGGTATCGATGCTGCTGCTGCTGCGATCGACGCTGCGCCTGCAAATCAACGACGCCGCCGGCGCCCGCGCTGATTTGCGCTCAGCGGTCGAGGCTGATAAGCAAAACGCCCTGTTGTTCGAAAGATTCGCCTTGATGCAAATTGATGGTGAAAACTACCGCACTGCCGAGGAAATTTTTGACCAATCGATCGCGGTCGGCTGCGCCGGCATGGTAACTTTCATCGGCCGGTGCAAGGCGCGCCTGAATCTGTCTGATCTGGACGGCGCCATGGCCGACATCGAAACCGCGCTTGCATACGACCTGGCCGGTTTCGACGGTTCGGCTTCCGAATTCAAGCTGCGGCAGATGGAGGCCTACATGCACCGGGCGCAAATCAAGATCAAGCGCGCTGATTTGCCCGGGGCGCTGGAAGACATGGACACCGCGATCGAATGCCGGGCCGAGCCGGCCGCCTTTGAACAAAGAGCGCTGCTGAAAGTGGATATGGGTGATCGGGCCGGTGCGATAGCCGATCTGGATCGGACGCTCGAAGCCGAGCCGGACCATGTCGCCGATCGGCTGCTCAGATCGCAGCTGCGCCGCGAACTGGGCGACATCGACGGTGCCTGGGACGACTGCCGGCACTGCGAGCAAATCGCCCCCAACCTCCCCGAAGTGGTGGCGAACAAGAAGATTCTGCTCGCCCAGCCGCAGCGGCACTGAACCGCAATGAGCAAGAAGAAGACCTGGCACAAGTTCGCCGCCAAAAAGGCGGACGCGCCCAAGCCGGCCGGTCGGCCCGGCGGAGGGCAGCGGCGCAGCTGGCTTGATTCACAGGGCAAGCTGATTCACGGTGACGCCGCGGCGGCGCTTGCCGATTTCGACGCATTGATCGCCAACCCGTCTGCCAGCTCCGATACCGCCTTGCATCTGTGCGAGCGCGGCCTGCTCAGGGTGCAAACCGGCAACCGCTCCGGCGGCTCGGCCGATCTCGACCGGGCGATCGAGATGGCGCCCGAGCGCGGCTTGCTGTGGAGTTGCCGGGCGCAGGTCAAAGCCACCTTCGGCGATTTTGCCGGCGCGCTGGCTGATTGCGATGCGGCGGTGAGCCGGCAGCCGGACAATGGCGAATTCATCTACCAGCGCATCAGCTTCCGGTTCAAAACCGGCAATTTTGCCGCGGCGATGGAAGATGCCAACAACCTGGTTGAGCGGCAGCCGGATGATGCGCGTTTTCGCGTTGCGCG
>JAPORI010000121.1:0-4470 GCA_026710225.1 Betaproteobacteria bacterium | reverse complement strand
ACATTGCTCATGCAGCGGCAGGACCTGGACGGTGCGCTTGCCGAAATGGTTGCCGCCACCGAGCTTGAGCCGGACGACGGCAAATTCTTCGAAAGTCTCGGTTGCGTGCAGATTGACGCAACCGGCTGGCAAGCGGCCCGGCAATCCTTCGAAAAGGCGATCGAACTGGGCTGGCGCACGGCCAGCTGCTTCACCAACCGCGGCCGGGCGCGGGAAAATCTCGGCGATCAGAGCGGCGCGCTGGAAGACTTCAACCGAGCGGTCGAAATCGGCGGCGATCCACGCGCCATCGAAAACCGCGCCTTGCTCAGGGCCAACATGGGCGATCATCGCGGCGCGCTCGACGATCTGAACATCATCTTGCAGAGCGATCCGGACAATGTCAACCATCTGATGGTCAGGGCGACGCTGCGCGGCAAAAGGGGCGACCTCAAAGGCGCCCGCGCCGACTACCGGCGGGCGAAGAAAATCGAGCCGGACGAACCGCAGTTGGAGCAAATCAAGCTCTTCCTTGACAGCAAGGGTTTGCCGCGGCGGCATTGAGCCATCCGAGCGGTGCCGGCGCAAGCCGGGCGCTTATGCCTTATGATTACAGGCGGGGATTAGCAATGAGCAAGAAAAAGACCTGGCGCAAATTTTCCGACAAGAAGCCGGCTGCGGCCAAGTGCGGCGACAGCAAGCGCAAGGAGCGCCAGAAGATGCTCAACGCCACCGCCCGGCATTATGGCCTCAAGCCCGGCGATTCGCGACTCAGGCGGGCCGAAGCGAGAATGCGCGCCATGCAGGGTGAAACCGGGGAGGCGATGGCCGCCCTCGATGCGATGATCGCCAACCCTCCCGATGCCTCCGATCTGCACCTGGTGCTGTGCGAACGCGGCACGCTCAAGGCCAAGATCGGTGATCTGCCCGGCGCCATCGCCGATTTGGACCGGGCGCTCGAAATCGATGATACGCAAGGGCCGATATGGGAGTGCCGGGCGCGGATCAAGTCGGCCGCCGGCGACCGGGAGGGGGCGCTGGCTGACTTCGATGAAGCGCTGCGCCGCGAGCCGGACAATCAACGCACCCACACCGGACGCAAACAGCTGCTGGAAAGTTCAGGAGCGCTCAGTCTGTCCGACCAGAAGCTGCCCGACACTACCCAGGTCCTCTACCAGAACTTCGCCGGCAGTGCGGTGCCCGGCAGCCTGGGATCAATGCTTTCCGATGTCAATCGGCCGCCGCAATCTGACGATGAACAAGAAACGATAGCCGAGCTGGTTGCCGCCACCGAGCGGGAGCCGGACAACGGTGAACTGTTCGAGAAACTCGGCCGCGAGTATTCCGGCGTCAACGATTGGCCCGCGGCGGAAAAAGCCTTCGACCGGGCGATCAAGCTGGGGCGGCACAATTTCGTCACCCTGCTTGGCCGCGGCACAATGCGCGCCTACCGCGGCGAATCACGCAGCGGCCAGAAAGACCTGAACAAGGCGATCGAATGTGAACCGCACAATCCGGTCGGCTACATCAACCGGTCGAAAACCCATTACGATCTTGGCGATTTGCCCGCCGCCTTGGCCGACGCCAACAAGGCAATCGCGATCAAGGAGGCGCCCGAGGCCTACGAGGCGAGAATCACGATCAGGATAAAAATGGGCGACATCAAAGGTGCGCAAGCCGATTTGGACCGGACCATCGAACTGGATGCCAAGCGGCCGATGATGCTGCTGATGCGCGCGATGCTGCGCAGCGACAGCGGCGATCTGGCCGGTGCCTGGGAAGACTGCCGGCGCGCTGAAGAAATCGACCCGGATGATCCGGCGGTTGCCCAAACCAAGGAAATGCTGCAAGAAAAGACGCAGCAGCTGCAATGAGCAAGCAAAAGACCTGGCAGAAACACGCCCGGAAAAAGCCGGCGGCGAGCAAGCTCAGTGCAAAAGCGCGCCAATCGCGCCAGGACATGGTCGCCGATGTCGCCCGGCAACTGGGCATGAAGCCGGATGATCCGGCGATGCGGCGCATCGATGCCCAGGTGCGGGCAATACAGGGTGAAACCGAGGCGGCGATGGCCACCCTCGACGACTTGATCGCCAACCCGCCCGATGTCTCCGATCTCGCCTTGAATCTGGAAGAGCGCGCCCGGCTCAAGGCCCGCACTGGCGACTTGCCCGGTGCCGGTGCCGATCTAGACCGGGCGATCGAGCTTGAACCTGAGCACGGCTTCCTGTGGCAGAGCCGGGCACAGATTAAAGCCGCGCGCGGTGATCGGGACGGGGCGCTGGCTGATTTCGAGGAAGCGCTGAGTAGGGAGCCGGACAACGAGGCGGCCATCGCCGGGCGCAACGAGCTGCTTGAACAAGACGGCTATGCCGACTGCGACCTTGACCAAGATCAGCAAGCCATCTACGATCGGGCGACATCCTGCGCCGAGGCCGGCAATCTTGCCCAGGCGCGGGCCAATCTCGACTCGCTGATTGACCAGTTGCCCAATGTGGCCAAATTCCGCTCCTTTCGGGCGGTGCTGCGGATGAAGCTCGATGATCCGGCCGGTGCCGAAGATGATCTGACCACCGCCAGCCAACTTGAGCCAGCCAACGGCAAGATATTCGAAAACCTCGGCTTGATAAGACTGATCAGCGGCGAGCCGCGCACCGCCCTGACCGCTCTGGATCAGGCGATCAAACTGGGGCGCCACAACTTATATGCCTTTCTGTGCCGGGGACAGGCGCATCAGGCGCTGGACAATCCAAGTGCCGCGCTGGCCGACTTCAGCAAGGCGATCGACATTGATCCGCACAATCCGGACGCCTACATCCACCGGGCGAAGGTCAAGGCCAAACTCGATGATCTGCCCGGCGCCCTGAAAGACATGAATCAGGGCATTGCCATCGAGCCAAATCCGCGCATCATCGAAATCCGGGTAACGATGCATCTGCAAATCGGCGACCTGCAAGCCGCGGCCGGTGATTTGGATCTGCTCCTGCAAGAGGAGCCGGACAACCTGACCCATCTGCTGCTCAGATCGACGCTGCGCCGCGAACTGGATGACATCAAGGGTGCCTGGGAAGACTGTCAGCGCGCCGAAGCGATTGCCCCCAACGACCCGGAGTTGGTGAAAATCAAGGGTATCCTCAGTAAAATCGGCCGGCTGCAATGAGTCGGCGCATCCGCACCAACCACTCGGCGGGCATGGTCGCCGCAATTGTTCGGATTGGCGAATCGATCATGCAATCCGTGCTTACTATTGTTTGCTTCCTGGTTCTCCATGCTATCAGTATCATGATAGTCGCCCTGTCTGTTGACGGCAGCATTTTCTGGGTTATCGGCGGCATTATGGTATTGAACCGGTTCAAGCTGCTATTCGAAAAATCATGATTGCCAGCGCCGCATCACTGGTAAAATGGTGCGCTGGGTCAACAGTCCTCGCTGCCGCGGATCGCTTGTCTTGTTGCATCTGCCTGTGTAGCGCCCGGCAAGTTCTGTGTTTCAACCCTGATTTTTCCCATCCCCCGCAAGGAGAATAAATCGATGCCACTCGGTCGTCCGACAGTTCAAATAACCCTCAGCGAAAAAGAGAAAGCACAGCTGCAAGCCATAGCCGATTCCCGCCTGGCCGGTCATGCAAGGGCGCAGCCGGCCCGCATGGTGCTGGCCGCGGCAAAAGGTCAGACCAATGTTCAGATAGCCAAGCGCGAGAAGGTGGTGGTGGCGACGGTCGGCAAGTGGCGGTGGCGCTATGCCGAGCAAGGGATTGAAGGTCTGCTCGATTTGCCCCGCGGCCCGGGACTGACCTACACCGGCGGCGACGCCAAGCGCCTCACCCGATTGCGTCGCTTCTACCGGCTGCTGGCTAAACTGGAAAAGCAGCTGGGCGGAGCGCGACTGCTGGCTGAATGCGACGGGCGGATGAACTGGCCGGAGCGCGGCATCTATTTCTTCTTCGAACCCGGCCAGCAGCGGCACGCTTCCGGATCGGGAATGCGCGTCGTTCGGGTTGGCACCCATGCCCTGAAAGCCGGCGCCAAGAGCAAGTTGTGGAACCGATTGAAACAGCATCGCGGCGGGCAAAAAGACCCCGGTGCCCGCAAGGCCTCGGTCTTTCGCCGCCATGTCGGCCGGGCGCTGATCAACCGCGAGGGGATAAGGTGCCCGCACTGGGATCAGAGTCGCAACCAGACTGCCACCGGCAACGCCCGCAAGGTTGAGCTTAGAGTAAGCGAAGTGATCGGCGCAATGCCGTTTCTGTGGCTGGCGATCGGCGACAAGCCGGGACCGAAAAGCAAGCGCGGCTACATCGAAAGAAACGCCATTGCGCTACTTAGCAATCACGGCAAGAGAAAAATTGATCGGCCGTCGTCCAACTGGCTGGGCCTTGAGTCCCAGAACAAGCTGATTTCCAAGTCCGGCCTGTGGAACTGCGAACATGTTGACGAGGAATGTGACCCGGAGTTCCTCGATGTGCTCGAAAAACTGATCTTGCGCATGAAGTAG
>JAPORI010000006.1 GCA_026710225.1 Betaproteobacteria bacterium | reverse complement strand
GCTGTGGAGCCGCCGCCGGCATTTTTGCCGCGCCAGGCTTTTGGGGAATGCTAGGTTGTGCCTTGACGGTGGGCTGGGCAAATCCGCCACCGGCCGGTGCCGCCGGTTGGGGAGGAACTTCAGGTTGTGCCGGAGCGGCTGGTTGCGCTGGGGCGGCTGGTTGCGCTGGTGCTGCCACCGGCTTCGGGGCGGTGAACTGAACTTTTACCGGCCCTGTAGCAGCAGCAGCCTTGCGAGCAGCCTCTTCCTGGGTAGCAGTAAGTGCTGCCGCCTCCTGAGGTCCGGCGGCAGCAGGCTGCTGCTTCTGCGCTATCTTTACATCTTCGCCGCCTGCTTTCTTTACCGGTGGCTTGCGCAAATCCATCCCCTTGCCAATTTCGGCTTCCAAGGCTCCGCAAAGCTCGTTGAAAGTGTCCTCGTCGCGAATCTTGGCATCGGAGTTTTTCTTGAACAGGGTCAGGGGATTGTTGCCCTCCCCGTCAGTTACCTTTACTGATGCATCGTTGGTGATCAACTCAAGCACGACATTCGGATTGGGATTGCTCTTGCAGGCGCTCATGACCGGGGTGTTGCCGTTGCTGTCAAATGTTTCCAAAAGCCGGTCGCCACCAAATTCCATGAACAGCGTGAACACTTCCGGGGAAGGGTGATGGGCGCAAGCGAAGTGAAGGGAGTTCATGCCCTCCTTTTTTTCGGTAATATCTAGGGCGGCACCGCCGTCTAGCATTGCTTCGAATACTGCAACTGGCGCCTGGCCGAGCACCGCGTGCATCATCGGCGTCATCCCCCGTTCGCCGTCGCGTCCGTTGACATCGGCTCCCTGCTTGATGAGTTCCTTGATCAGATCCACCGCAGAACTGTTATACTGGGCGGCAACCATCAGTGCGGTCATGCCATGCTTGTTGCGGGCGTTGACTTCCGCCTTGGCTGCCACATAGGCCTTGACTACCGCCTTCTTCTTCGAGAAGCGGGCCAGATACATGAGCGGGGTCTCGCCCTTGTCATCGGTTACGTTTATGTTCCGGTCGCGCAGCAACTGCGCGGCAGCCGCAGTCGCGGAGACTTTGGCAACCCATTCCTGATTGAAATATTTGCTCATAGGAAGAAAAAGCGCGGATTCAGCCTGCTAGCAGGCGCCGGGGCAAGTTCATGGGCACGCTGGTATTTGCATGGCGCAGCGACTAATTATAACCGGATTCGCCTTTTTAGCAGCTGCTGCCTGCCGCTGCCGAGAACAGATCGCCACGATTGATGTATCCTTTGCGGCCGCTGCCGTGCCGGACCGGCAGCCAGTCGCCGGCGGCGGGCCCGTCCACAGACAGCAGCAGGCCTGCATCGGCGGTGAATGCGACTGCGGCGCCGGCGCTGGCGGAGGTGCGCACCTGGGTGCGCCTGAGGACCATGGCAGCGTTGCCGGCCTTGACATCGCGGGTGCTGATGTAGCCGACGCTGCGGTCATGCATGCACACGGTCAGCCAGGTGCTGGTGCGGGAAAGCACGATCAGCGGGTAATCAAGACTGAGCACATACAGCGGCCGGCCGTTTGCGGCCGGCGCGTCATAGATGGTGGCGGGATTGCGCACGACGACCACCCCTTCGGCCGCACTTGCCGGAATCACACATGCAAGTGCGGCTGCTGCCGCCAGCAGCTTTTTCATTGCCGGGTTGCGTTCGCTTCGTGTTCCGCCAGTTGGCTCGCCTGCTTTTTCAGGGCGGCGAAGTCGATCGGCGGCAGGAACATCGGCAGGCAACCGGCCTTGGCGACCAGATCGTTGATGGTCTGGCCGGCGTAGGGAAACAGCAGCGTCGGAGCTGTGTTGGTGACGAAGTTGTTCACCTGTTCGCTGTCGCCGGTGACCATGAATACTCCGCAGTATTCGACTTCAACCAGCATCCGCACCCGGTCTGTCAGAGTTGCTTCCCGGCCCTTGGGAACGATCCGGTATTCGACGGTTACCGGCAACTTGACCATGTAGTGATCGGGCTTGTTTTGGAGGGTGGCGTGCACAGGGGTGGCCTTCAGGGAGAGGTTGAGCGACTGCTTGTCGACTTCATCCTGACCCCACGGCGGACCGGAATTGATTTCGTCGCGCTTGACCGAGGCACCGGTGAGCATCGCCGAGTGCAGGATGTAGGAAATTTGCCGCTGTTGATCGTCGTGATACTGCTTCATTGGCTAGCCTGTGATTCTACCTTTTCTTGGCGGTCTTGGCGGCCTTGAGCGGTTGGCCGGCCTCCTTCCAGGCAACCAGGCCGCCGCGCAGGGCGAAAGCCTCGATGCCGGCTTCCCGCAACTTGGGCAGTTGCCCGGCGGCGGTCTGGCCGTTGGCGCATACCAGCAGCAGCGGCCCCTTGCCGGACAGTTCCTTGCCCCGCGCGATCAGTTCGTCGGTGCCGATTTGGCGAGCGCGTGGTATGTGCCCCTTGTCGTAGTCGGCCTTGGAGCGCAAATCCACCGGCTGCGCCTTGCTGTCGTTGATGATCCGCACCGCATTGTAGGGGTCGATCACGGCCGCATCGGCCGGCATCGACCACAGGACAATGGTGGCAACCCCCAACAGCGCGGTGATTACGGCCAGAAATGCATTGTTGAGGATGAATTCGACCAGCATTTTATCTAGCCTATTATTTTACCTGATGGGTCGATTTGCTCGGCAATCATTTCCGGCTGCTGCTGCTTGCGCATTTGCACATGGCCGCCGGAGAGCCTGCCGTGGATGGCCATGCACGCGGGCATGAAAAGCAGGATCAGGATGGTGGCAAAGCCAAGCCCGAAACTGATGCTAACCGCCATCGGAATCAGAAACTGCGCTTGCAGCGAGGTTTCGAAGATCAGCGGCAGCAGGCCGCAGATGGTGGTCAGGGAAGTCAGGGCAACCGCCCGCAAGCGTGCGCAGACTGCATCGACGATCAGCTCGTTGTAGTTGGCGTTTGCATCGGCCTTGTCGCGCAAATCCAGGAAGCACTTGACCAGGATTATCGAGTCGTTGACGATTATCCCCATCAGGGTGAACATCCCGAAGAAAGACAGGATCGACATCTGCATGCCCATCAGCCAGTGGCCGATGATTGCCCCGATCAGCCCCAGCGGCATGGTCACCATGATCACCAGCGGCATCGTCCACGAGTTGAACGACCAGGTGAGGATGATGTAGGTGAGGATTACCGCCAGCAGCAGACCGGTCTGCATGTCCTGGGCGGTCTGTTGCTCGTCCTTGTTCTTGCCCTCGAACGAATAGGACACACCGCGGGTTTCCGCCAGTTCGCGCAGCACTCCCTCTTCGAGCTGGGCGAGAATCTCGCCGACCGTTGTCGGGGCGTTCGGATCCAGATCGCCGGTAACCACCACCGCCGGACTGCCGTATTGATGGACGATGGTCTCGAAGCCCTGGGTGGTGTGGGTGGAGATCAGATCGGTGAACGGCACATACTCGCCGCCCGGCAGCCTGAACAGGAAGGCGCCGATTTCATCCTTGTTCAAATCAGCGAGCTTGACCCGCAAGTCGATCTCGTCAACGCCTTCGGTGAAGGTCTGCACCAGATAGCCGTCGGTGGCACTGGATAGCTGATTTACGATGTCGGACACCCGCAGGTTGAGCGAGCGGGCCAGCGGCGTCAGCTCGATGACGATTTCCTCCTTGCCGTAGGGCGTGTCGTCGCCGACCGAACTGATGCCCGGAATTGCCGATAGCGCATCTTGCAGCACTTGCGATATTTCCTTTATTTCCCCGACTTCGCTGGCGGTGAGCCGCACCTCGATGTCCCGGCCCGGGGGGCCGGAGGACTCGCCGCGGATGTCCAGATTGCTCAGTCCCGGCGGATAGATGATGCGTTGTCGCCACGCCTCGGCCATTTCGGCGACGGTTATCTTGCGCAGGCTCGGGTCGATCATCGCGACGACTATGCGCGCCCGCTCGTCGGCATTGGGCGTGAATTCACCGCCTTGGCCATACATGATGCTCACATGCTTGATCAGGCTTTCTCCCTCTTTGCTCAGACTTGCATCGGCCGCCTGCAAGGAGAGCGACATGTCGTCAACGAATTCTTCAACGGCCTGGCGCGGCGTGCCGCTGTTGAAGGTTATCGATGCAAACAGCTTGTTGCCTTCACCGCCGGGGAAGAAGCGGAAGCCGACAAAGCCGTTGACCAGCAGTCCGATCGACAGCACCATCGTCATTATGCAGGCGGTTATGGTTACCGACGGATGATTGACTGCGGCGCGGACCATCTTTCGAAAGGGGCCGGCGCGAAACGCATTGAAGGCGGCATCAAAGCGTCTGCGAATCAGCGGCTCCGTGCTTTTTTTCTTGCCGGCAAAGGAGTGGTAGAGGTGGCCGGGCAAAACCAGAAAGCACTCGATTATCGCCGCGATGAGAATGCACACGATCACGGTCGGAATGGCGTGAATCACCGATCCGATCGGACCGGATACCAGAAACAGCGGCAAGAACGCGGCGATGGTGGTTAGCGCCGAGGCAAGCACCGGCGCAAACATCGTGTGGCCGGCATTGGTTACCGCCGCCAGCGGATCCTCGCCCTGGCCAAGCCGGTGCTGGGCGTTCTCGCCAACCACGATCGCATCATCAACGATGATGCCGATCGCCATAATCAGCGCAAACATGCTAATCATGTTGATGCTGCTGCCGATCTGATAGAGCACGAACAGGGTGCCCATCATCGCCACCGGGATGCCGGCCGCCACCCAGAACGCCACCCGGCCGGACAGAAATAAAAACAGCACGACTAACACCAGGAGCAATCCGGTGAAGCCGTTCTTGGCCAGCAATGCCAGCCGGTCCTGCACCCCCTGCCATTCCTGTTCGTGGATGATCAACTCGACGCTCGGCGGCAGGCTGGTGCGGGTGCTCTCGACCCAGTCGGTTATTCTTGCCGCGGCAGCAAGAATGTCGGCGCCGTCGTTGTTGGTGATTTGAAACTGCACCGCCGGCTTGCCATCGAACAGGATGCGCACCTGATTGCTCGCCGGTTCCCGCTTTATCTGGGCGATCTCGCGCAGCCTGATCAGGTTGCCGTTGGCATCAGCCGCGACCGCGACTTGCCCCAGTTCGGACAGTTCCGAGGTCTCGGCGTTGGCGCGCAGCAGCCGGCGGCTGCCGAGACTGTCGATGCTGCCGACCGAAGCGTTGAGGTTCTGGTTGGCGATTGCATCGCCGATCTGCCTGATTGACAGGTCCAGCTCAACGAGTCTGCGCTGCTCGGCCAGAACATTGATTTCCTCTTTCTGGATTCCGTGCACATTGACCTTGCCGGCATTGAGCGCCCCGAGTTCCCGCTCAAGCCGCCGGCCGATCTTGCGCAACTCGGCCGGGTTTTCGCTGGTGGCGCTGACCCTGAGCATCGGTTCGGCGAATTCGGCGATGACGACTTCGGCAGCCTCGGCGTCGGCCGGCAGGGTGGCACGGTCGGCTTCGGTCTTGACATCCTCAAGCGCCTGGCTCAGATCGACATGATCGGGAAATTCGAGAACCACCAACCCGATCCCTTCGCGCGAATACGAATACATCTTGTTGAAATCGGGCACGGTGCGCAACTTGTTTTCCAGCGGCACCACCACCGAGTCCTCGATGTCAGCCGGCGTTGCCCCGCGCCAGACAACGGTTACCGTGATGTTGTTGACCTCGAACTTGGGAAAGAAGCGCACGGTAAGGTTGATGATCGCGTAAACACCGCAGATGATGAACACGATCATCAGCAGGTTGGCGGCGACCTTCGAACTGGCGAAGGAGCCAATCAGCGAGTCTATTGCCTTGCTATCAGCCATTTCAAGCCGGCACTGCCGCTTCGGCTCCCGCCCGGCGGCCGCGACGGCGGATCGCTCCGTGCACGGCGATGCACGCCGGGGTGTAAAGCAGAATCAGCACAGTCGCAAAGGCCAGTCCGAAGCAGATGCTCACCGCCATCGGAACCAGAAACTGCGCTTGCAGCGAGGTTTCGAACAGCAGCGGCAGCAGTCCGCCGATGGTGGTCAGCGAGGTAAGCAGCACCGCTCGCAGTCTTTGGCAGGCCGCCTCGACGATCGCGGCGCGGTAACTGTCGGCATCGTTTGGATCGGGATTGAGGGAGAGAAAGCAGCGCACCAGCACGATCGAATCGTTGACGATTATACCCATCAGGGTGAACATGCCAAACAGTGACAGGATCGACATTCGCACATCCATGATCCAGTGCCCGAAAATGGTGCCAATCACCCCCATCGGCATGGTTAACATCACCACCGCCGGCAGCGACCACGAACTGAAGGCCAGGGTCAGGACTATGTAGGTGAGCAGCAATGTCATGGCCAGACCGACGAGCATTTCGTCCATGGTCTGGCGCTGATCGGACTGGCTGCCGGCGAAGGATACCTCAACCCCGTAGGCGCCGCGCAACTCGGCAATGACCCCGCCTTCAAGACTGGCGATGATGCCGGCGACCGGTGTTTCGGCGTTTTCCTCCAGATCGGCCTCGACATACAGGGCGGTTGCGCCGTTTTCATGCGGGATAACGTCAAATCCCTGTCGCTTCTCCCAGGATACGATGTCAGCCAGCTGCGCGTAGGCACCGGAAGGCAACTGGATGTTGAGCGAGCGCAGCAAGTCGCCGCCGGTTTCCTCCATCAGCACCTGCACATCGACCTCATCGATTCCTTCGGTTAGCGTCTGCACCCGAAAACCGGCGGTTACGTGCCGGAGTTGAGCGGCGATGTCGGCCATGTTCAGGTTGAGCGACTTGCCCAGCGGGGTAAGCGAAAAGATCAACTGCTCATTGCCGTAGGGAATGTCGTCGTTGGCGTCGCGCACGCCCGGCAGCGAGACGAGCGCCTTTTGCAGGCGCAGCGATGCCAGCTTCAGGGTTTCCAGATCGGCACCGGAAAGGCGGATCCTGATATCCTGGCCGGCTGATCCGTGCCTGATCGAGCGTAGGCTGATTTTTTCGACCTCGGCCGGCTGGCGAATGTTCTGGCGCCAGATGCGGGAGAATTCCGAGGCAGTGAAGTCGCGCTGATCCGGCGCCACCAGTTCGATGTCGATGCGGGCGTTCTGGTCGCTGTCGCGGCTGTTGCGGCCGGTGCCGCCGCCGAGCTTGGCGCTGGTGTGCAAGACCAGTTCGCCGGGAGCGGCGCCGAAGTGTTCTTCGACATCCGGCAGGCCGGCCAGCAGCAGGCCGACAAATTCCTCCATTGCCCGGCGGGGGGTGCCGCTGAAGAATTCCGCCGACAGGGTTATCTTGCTGCGCTCGGCGCCGGGGAAGAAGCGGAAGTCGACGAAGCCGTGCCGCATCAGCCCGACAGCCAGAAACATCAGCATCAAGGTGGCGGCGATCGTGGCACTGCTGTGCTGCACCGCCCATTGGGCAATCGGCTTGAAAATGTTGTCGCGGAAACTGGCAAAGCCGCCATCGAGGCGGCGGCGAATGTCGCTGGCGCCGCGCTTGGCTCCGGACACGAAACTGAAATACAGATGGCCGGGCAAGATCAGGAAGCATTCGAGCAAGGCGGCGATGATTATGCACACGATCACCATCGGGATGTCGAAGATGATCCCGCCGATCGCTCCGGTGAGCAGAAACAGCGGCAAGAACGCGATTATGGTGGTGACCGAGGAGGCAAAGATCGGCACGAACATGGTGTGGGCGGCGTTGATTACCGCATCCATCGGCCGCTCGCCGCGATCGATCCGGTATTGGGCGTTCTCGCCGACCACGATTGCATCGTCAACAATGATCCCGACTGCCATGATCAGCGCGAACATGCTAATCATGTTCAGGCTGCCGCCGAGGCTTTCGAATACGAACAGGGTTGCCAGCATCGCCACCGGAATTCCGGCCGCCACCCAGAACGCCACCGGCACCGACAGGAACACGAACAGCACCGCCAGCACCAGCACCAGGCCGGTGATGCCGTTTTCGGCAAGCAGATCGCGGCGCGCCTTGATCGCCCGCCAGTCCTCATCATGGGCGGCCAGTTCAAATCCGTCCGGCAATTGCAGCCGGGTCTCGTCCAGCCAGGCGTGGAGAAGTTCGGCCTTGGTCAGGATATCGGCTTCCGGGCCGCTTTTGATGTCGAATTCGACCGCCGGCTTGCCGTTGTAGATGATCTCGACCTGATCCGGCTTGGCGACCCGTTCGATTACCGCCAGATCGCGCAGGTAGGTCACGCCGCCGCCGTCGGCAGCCGCGATCGGGATTGCCAGCAGCTTTTCGGCATCGCCGGTTTCGGCAGCCACCCGCAGGCTGCGCTCGCTGGCAGAGCCGGTAAAGGATCCGGCGGAAGCGCTCTGGTTGGAGGCGCGAATCGCTTGTCCGATTTGCGCGAAAGTCAGGCCGCTTTCGAGCAGGCGCTGCTGGCTGATTCTGATCTGGATTTCCTGCTCGGGGATGCCGGAGACCGAAACCTTGCCGATGTTGCGCGCATTGAGATCGTTTTCAAGCCGGCGCGCCAGACTGCGCAGTTCCGACTCGTTGGCGCCGGAAAGCGAAACCTTGGCGATGTCCTCGCTGCGGGCGTAGCGGGTAACCCGCACATTTTCCGCCAGTTGCGGCAGGCGGGCGCGCTCGGCTTGCGCCTTGACATCGGAGAGCGCCTTGTCCATGTCGGTGCTTTCGGGAAACTCGAGGACCACCGACGCGTTGTCCTCGCGGGCGTAGCCGTAGATCTTTTCGTATCCGGGCACGCTGCGCAGGGAATTTTCCAGCGGCACCAGCAGCGCTTCCTCGGCATCGGCGGCCGCCAGCCCCTCCATGGTGGTTGAAACCGATATGGTGTTTACCAGAAACGGCGGGAAGAAGCGGGTCTTGATCTGGGCCAGCGCGTAGATGCCGGCAAGTATGAATACGATCATCAAGACATTGGGCGCCACCCGTCGGCGGGCGACCGCGCCAATCAGTCGGTTATGCAGCATGCGCTCCGGCCTTGATTCAGGCCGCCGGCTGCGATTGTGCGGACCCGGTGTTGAAGCGCAACTTGGAACCGCTTACCAGATTGGGAATGCGGTTGACCACGACCAGATCGCCGGACTTCAATCCGGGGCAGGAAAGCAGGGTCAGCTGGCCGGATTCAGCGCGGGTGAAGCCCAGATTGTTGCAAGGCAGCGCCCGCGCC
This sequence comes from Betaproteobacteria bacterium, assembly GCA_026710225.1. Classification (GTDB taxonomy): domain Bacteria; phylum Pseudomonadota; class Gammaproteobacteria; order Tethybacterales; family Tethybacteraceae; genus JAPORI01. The sequence goes on along the minus strand of JAPORI010000006.1, from coordinate 9,596 downwards.
CGCTGCTCGTCATCGACCACATAGATGCGCGAGCCGCCATAAAGGGCGTCGGTGGGCAGGGCGACCGAATTGTCCACTGCCGGCAGCACCAGATCGAATTCGATGGCGGTGCCCAACAGCCAGTTCCCTTCCGGCAGGGCGAAGAACGCGTTTGATGACCCGCGACCCTGCTTGGCTTCGGGCGCGACGCTGATGAGTTGCAGATCGTAAAGATTGTCGCCGCGGGCGAGCGTGCCGGAGATCGCCTGACTGGCCGCAGCGATCTAACTGGGAATGGCGGTGCGCAGCCGGACGCTGGCCGGATCGTCGATGCTGGCCAGGGCCGTGCCGCGCTGGACATCGGTGCCGGTGGTGGTCATGATCTCCTTGACCACCCCGTTCCAGGGCGCTTTGAGCAACGCTCTTTCGAGAGTGAGTCTTTGCAGTCCGATCTGCGCCCGCGCCCCGCGCAGCTGTGCCTCCAGCCGCTGCTGGGAAAGTTCAAGGGCGTTGATCTTCTGCTTCTGGGCGAGGATCTCCAGACTGCGGCCGCTGGCGGCCGCCTGCGCCTGATCGACGGCTCCGGTCGAGACGATCCCCCGCTCGCGCAACTGGCGGGTGCGGGCCAGTTCGGTTTTGGCGATCTGTTCGAGCTTGCCCAGTTCTTCAAGACGCTTCTGCTCGACTTGCTGATCGAAATTCAATGATTCGATCTGCGCCTTGATGTCGTCGATGTTCGCCTGCTGGGAGTCGATTTGCAGTTGCAGATCGCGGGTGTCAAGCACGATGACGCTTTGGTTTTTTTCGATTTGCTGTCCCTCCTCGTATTTGAGTTCGAGCACCGAAGTCTCGATCGGGCTGATTAGATCGGCGGCCGCCTGCGCCTCGACGGTTCCAATCACCGAAAGATAGGGGCTGTTGGCACCGATTTGCGCTTTGATCACCCGCACCGAAAACTCCGGCTCGCGATTGGTAACCTCCGGCGGTTCGGCTGCGAACATGCCCATGATTTGCAGCAGCACAAAGCCGCCGGCAACGATGCCGGCAGTCAGCAGCAGCGGCTTGTTCTTCTTGATTTTTTCAGGGTTTATCACCAAATCGGTAGTGTGTGTCGGGCAGCGCCGCTAGCCGGCGACCCCGGCTGCGGGGTTCGCGCCATGATTGAGACTATTTTACACCCCGCGCAGTTGCCGTGTCGTATGTCGGTCCGCCAAATTCCGGGCAAGCCTGGCCGGGGCAGCCTGGAATTCATTCGGGGGTGAACAGCGGCACCGCCACGATGGTGCGGTTTTCCGAATCGAGCACCAGCAGCTGGGCGTTTACTATCTCATGGCCGATCGGAATCCTAAACGGCACCTGCTTTTCCAGATAGTAGCGAAATTGCACCGTGACATCCTCTTCTTCGGCAGCCGGGCTGTAGTCGCGCTCGGCGGCTTGGGCGTCGGTGATCACCAGATTGAATTGCAGCCTGCCGACAAATGGTTCCTTGATGTTGCCGCTGCGGGCGAGCACCACATTGGCACGATAACTTGCCTCGTGAATGTCCGGATCGATGGTGAAGTTGCGTACCGATACTTCGTCGCTGCCCTGGCCGCGCTCGGCGAGCAGTTGTTCGTAGAAGGCCAGTTGCTGCTTGGTTTCGAGAAACTCGCGGTCGCGCGTGCGAATGTCGCTGGCCAGGGCGGTAGCGGTATGCTCGGCAATCCGGCGCCGGCTGCGTTCCCCTTCCAGATCCAGTTGCAGTTGGCGGGCCTTTTTCTCGAAGTACTTGGCGGCGGTTACCGAGGCGGCCAACTCGTTTTGCACCTGTGCCTGATCGCCGCTGCCGGGTTCGTGGCCGGCAATGTATCCGGCGGCCAGTCCGAGCGCGGCTGCCGACAGTGCGGCGCGCAGCCGGGAACCGAAGAACAGATAGGATGCGTGTCGGAGGATATCGGCCGCAGCGGCGGCGGCATCGATAATGCCTTGCAGCACAGCGGCTGGCTAGGCGGCAAGCCCGCTGATCGGATTGAAGCCCAGGCGCAGGTTCAGGCACTGGACTGCCTGGCCGGCTGCGCCCTTGCCCAGATTGTCAAGAGCCCCGACTATTGCCGCAACCTCGCCGGTTGCCGAAGCGGCCAGCACCGCACGGTCGGTGTGCAGCACCGAGGCAAGTTGAGGTGCGCTGCCAGCCGGCAGGACGCTGATGCACGGCTCGTCTGCATAGGCCTGCGCCAGAGCGGTCGCGGCAGTTTCGGGAGGGACGAATTTGCCGTCAGCGATTATGTGGACGGTGGCCAGCAGGCCGCGCGGCAGCGGCAGCAGGTGGGGGACGAAGGCCAGTTGCACCACTCGGTCGGCGTAGTTGTCGATGCCCTGAATGATTTCCGGAGCGTGCCGATGTCCGTTGATTGCGTAGGCGCAGGCGTTGTTGCCGGCTTCAGCCAGCAGCAGGTCGTGCCGATCGGTGCGGCGGCCGGCACCGGAAGTGCCCGACAATCCGGCGGCAACGATCCGTATTTCGGAACTGCCTTGCTCGGCGAGCATCTTGACCACAGGTGCCGCCGCCAACTGGATGCAGGTTGCATAGCAGCCGGCAGCGCCAATCAGGTTGGCCTTGGCCACCGCGGCCGGGAAGAGTTCCGGTATCCCGTAGGCGGCGCTGGCGAGCAGTTGCGGACAGGGGTGCTCAATCCCATATACCTGTTGCCACTGCTTGGCGTCGCGCAGCCTGAAATCGGCACCGCAGTCGATCACGATCCTTTCCCTGGCGAGCAAATCGGCAGCATGGCGGGCGGCAATTCCGGCCGGAGTAGCAAAGAACACGACATCACAGCCGGCCAACTGCGACGGTGCAAAGGGGATGAATTCGAGACTGGCGCCGATCGCAACCAGTTTCGGATGCGCCGCCGCCACCGACTGGCCTTGCCAGTTGTCGGAAAAGGCCATAATCCGGCCGACTTGCTCGTGGCCGGCGAGAATTCGAATCAGTTCGCCGCCGACATAGCCGGATGCTCCGGCTATCCCGACCGTTAGCCCTGCCGAATCAGGCATCAGCCTGGCACGGTGCCGGAATAATAACCGGAAAAAACTGGCAGCAGCACGCGAACAGCGTGCGGGGGGCGCCTAGCGCTTGGAGTACTGCTGGGCGCGGCGGGCGCCGTGCAGGCCGACTTTCTTGCGTTCGGTGGCGCGGTCATCGCGTCTGATCAAATCCGGCTTGGCGCTGCGCAGCCGCTTGCGCAACTCCGGATTGGAAAGCGCTAGCGCTCTGGCGATGCCGTGCCGCACCGCACCGGCCTGACCGCTTTCGCCGCCGCCTTTTACCGTGATCAGAAAGTCGTGCTCAGCACCCATCTCGACCTCGGCCAAAGCCTGTTTGGCGATCATCAGGGAAGTTTCCCGGACGAAATAGTCCTCGATCTTGCGCCGGTTGACGGTTATCGCTCCGGACCCGGGGCGCATGAAGACCCGGGCGACGCTTTCCTTGCGGCGGCCGGTTGCATAAACCTGGTCCTTGGGCTGCTTTGTGACGGGCATGGCAGGATTATATCTTGGCTGCTGCGCCTAGATGGCCGAGCGAACGGAAGGATCAAAAGGCTGCGGCGTCTGCGCCTCGTGCTTGTGATCGGCACCCGGGTACACATGCAACTTCTTGAGCATCCTGCTGCCGAGCGGTCCCTTGGGCAACATGCCCCGCACCGCTTTCTCGATGATCCTTTCCGGATGACGCTTGCGCAAATGCGCCAGACTGGTTTCCTTGATGCCGCCCGGATAGCCGGAATGGCGGTAGTATTTCTTGTCCTTTTCCTTGTTGCCGGTTACCGCGACGCGTCCGGCATTGATCACGATGACATTGTCGCCGGCATCGGTATGCGGCGACCAGCAGCTCTTGTGCTTGCCGCGCAGCACCAGGGCGACCCGGGATGCCAGCCGGCCGAGGGTCTGTCCGTTTGCGTCGACGAGCAGCCACTTGCGCTCGGCGCCGACGGCCTTGTCGTTGGGAAAGGAGGTTCTATTCATGGCGAACAGCCAATTATATCGCACTGGTCATCTTCTTGCAGCCGCCGGGCAGCCCGATGCTCGATTTGACGCACTACCATGCCGGCTGCGGTCGCAGCCAGGGCCGCGGCCGCGCACAGCGCAATTACCGTTGCCGGAGCCGTCAGCCAGCCGTCAAATCCGATCAGGGCCAACTGCATTGCCAGCGCCGCAACCAGCATGCTGGCCATTCTTGCCAGCGCCCCGGCCGCGCCGCCCCGGCTCGGGAACACCTTGACGCAGGCGACCTGCGAACTGGGCATGACCAGTCCCATGCCAACCGCCAGGGTTGCCATGCCGGCCAGCAGCCCGGTCAGGGCCGGGTCGGTCCACAGCCCCATGGCCAGCATGGCCAGCCCGGCGGCGAGTTGCACTGCGCAGCCGATGAGCATCGTCTGCTCGACGCTGTAGCGGCGCAGGAACACCACTGCGATCCGGGCGCCGACAAAGACCCCGGCCGGCAGCGGCGCGAACAGCAGCGCAAACAGATGCTGCGGCAAGGCAAGTGTGTTGAGCACGATGAACGAATGGGGGCCGATGTAGCACAGCAGAGCGGCGAACGAAAACGAACTGGCCGCGGTATAAAGCATGAACAGCGGGCTTTTGAGCATTTGCAGGTAGGTGCCCAGCAATGCCGGGTTCAGCGGCTGGCGGCTGCGTTTGGGAAGAGTCTCCGGCAGCAGCCAGGCGCAGGCGGCTGCCATCACCAGTCCGTAAACGGCAGTTGCCGCCCATACCGACTTCCATCCGAACACTGCGGTGAGCAAGGTGCCTACCGCCGGCACCAGCATCCCGCAAAAGGCCATCGCGGCGATTGCCCGACTGTTGGCGCTGGCCGCCTGGGTGCGGCTGAGCATGTCATTGATCACCGCCAGACCCACCACCGGGGCGCTGGCGCCAGCGACACCCTGAAGAAAGCGCAGGGCTGCCAGCGTCTGGATGTCGGCGGCGAACAGGCAGGCAAACCCGCTGGCTGCATAGGCCAGAAACGAGGCAACCAGAATGCGCACCCGGCCGCAGGCATCGGAAAGAGGTCCTACGATCAGGCAGCCGAGGCCGGTGCCGAGCATCAGCATCGACAATACGGTCTGGGCGGAGCTTTCGCTGGCACCAAACTCGGCCATCAGCAGCGGCATGACCGGCAGGATCAGATCATTGGACAGCGGCCCGCTTACATAGGCGGCGATCACCACTGCGATCGCAACGCTGACGTTGCGCCGGCGCCGCGATGCAATTGGCACTGCGGCTGCGGAAGCAATGGTTGAATTGTTGAGCATGTTAAATTTGCAAGCAGGTGGGTTTGTGATCAATCAATGTTGTGCCTACCACCTTTTGCCTGGCACGTTGCATCAACTGGGCAACTATTTTAAGGCCGCCAGACCAATAAATCCAAATTGCCTTCCTGCTTTTGCCTCTTTGCTGGCGATTGGCAGTCTACAGATTCCAGGGGCTGCGCATCGCGGCGATTCCGACCGCTCCGCATTGGCTGGCTTGGGGAAGATCGGCATCGCAAAGGCCGCCCAGCGCGTAAACCGGACAGGGGGCAACCGCGGCGGTGATTTTGGCGAAGCGATCCCAGCCCAGCAGCCGGGCATTGACATGGGTCAGGGTTTTCTTGACCGGCGACAGCACCAGCAGAGAGGGGTTGAGCCGGCGGCAGGCAAGTTGCGCCTGATCCAGACTGTGCACCGATGCGCCGATCAGCGGCCAACTGTAATGCAGTTTTGCCGATTCCAGATTGGCGCTGCTCAAATGGATGCCGTCGGCACCGACCTGCCGGGCCAACTCCTCGTCGTCGTTTATCAGCAGTCTGGCCTGGTGCCGGTGGCACAGCCGGGTGCATTCGCTGGCCAGGCGGTAGCGCTCGTCATCGGCCAGACTCTTGTCGCGCACTTGCAGCAGCCGCAGGCCGCCTTCGGTCAGGGCGCGCTCGAGCCGGTGCAGAAAATCGTCAAGATCCGGACACAGGGTTGCCGCGGTTATGCCGTAGATATCCGGCAGTTTCATCAATCAAGCCGGGCAGGTTTCAACTTCAGCTGCGATACTGGCCGTTGATGCGCACGTATTCGGCGCTCAGGTCGGTAAACCGGCAACAGTAGTTTCCCTCGTCGCCGCCGCCGGTTATGTCGATGGCAACGTTTTCAACCGCAAACAGTTCTCTTGCCTGTTGCTCGCTGAAATCGGCAACCCGCTGCCCGTTGGCAAACGCGAGCTGACCGCCAATCGAGATGGTTACCGCCTCTTGCTGAAGAGTTACGCCGGCCTTGCCGATCGCCATCAGCAGCCGGCCCAGATTCGGATCACCGGCATTGAGCATCGTCTTGACCAGCGGCGAGCAGGCAACCGCTTCGGCGATCAGCCGGCAGTTGTCGTCGCTGCCGAAGCCGGCAACCGAAACCGCAGCTGTGCGGGTGCATCCTTCACCGTCGGCCAGGATTGCGCCAGCCAGCGCTGCACACACGCCGTGCACCGCATCGGCCAGTGAACCGGCATCCGCATCGGTCAGTGAACCGGCACCGGTCGCACCGAGCATGACCGCATCGTTGGTGGAAGTGTCGCCGTCAACGCTGATTTGATTGAAAGTGGTTGCCACTGCCGGTTGCAGCATCTCGGCCAGCTGACCCGGGCTGGCGGGTGCATCAGTTGCGATGAACGCGAGCATGGTTGCCATGCGCGGGTGAATCATTCCGGCACCCTTGGCGATGCCGTTGATCTTGAACCTGCCACAAGGCGAGGTTGCGCAGGCGCCTTTCGGCCTGGTGTCGGTGGTCATGATCGCCGCGGCCGCATCTGGCCATCCTTCCGGCTGCGCCGCCGCAGCTGCCTGTTTGGTTGCCCGGCAGAGTTTTGCCGAGTCGATTGTCTCCATGACCACGCCGGTTGAAAACGGCAGCACCTGTTCGGGCTTGCAGCCGAGTGCCGCTGCGGCTGCCGCACAACTGGCTCTGGCGGTGGCTTCGCCGGCGGCACCGGTGCCGCAGTTGGCCTTGCCGGAATTGATGATCCAGGCCCGGCTCAGCCCGGCTGATTTGTGCAGGTGTTCCTTGGCGACGATTACCGGTGCGGCACAGAACTGATTGGTGGTGAAAACCGCCGCGCTGGCAGTTGGATTGGCAAACGCGAACATGGCGAAATCATCTCGCCCGGCTGCGGCGAAGCCGCCGGCTGCACAGCCGACCCTGACCCCGGTGATCGATCCCAGTTGCAGCGGTGATTGCGACATTTCCGGTTGGCCGATCAGGGGGACAGCAGTCCGCCAATGAGCGCTTCGATGCGCCGCGCCCGGTCGGTGCCGGAATGAACTTCCCCGAAATAGGAGCCGCGCAACTGCCCCTGCCGGTCGGCGATGTAAAAGGCCGGCCACCACCGGTTGCCGAGTGCATTCCAAAACAGGAAATCGTTGTCGATCATTACCGGAAACTCCAAGCCTAGGCGACCGACCTGATCGCGCAGCGCCTGCTTGTCCTTTTCGGATTCGAATTCGGGGGTGTGGACGCCGATGATCGCCAGATTGCGATTGGAGCCGCGCCGCTCGTGCAAATCATTGATCCAGGCCAGCGAATTGCGGCAGTTGTGGCAGCCGTAACTCCAGAACATCACCAGCACTACCCGGCCGGCAAGATCACGGTCGGCTAGCGGTTGGCTGTTGATCCAGAATTCCTGCTGATTAGCAAACGGATAGGGAATCTCCGGCAGGTAGTCGGCGGCGCCGGCGGTTGCGCCAGCACAAGCCAGCGCAGCGCTGGCTAGCGCGGCCGGCCGCCGCATCGATAAGCGCTTGCGCCCCGGGTGGGTGCCCGGAGCCGGACTTGAACCGGCACGCGCTTTCGCGCCGAAGATTTTAAGTCTGCTGCGTCTACCATTTCCGCCATCCGGGCTGGACTGGCCGCCGGCCGCATCCGGGCCGGCGGCTGAGGAAAAAAAGAAACACTCATGCATGATCCTGACAGCGATTATAAAAGGAGTGCGGCGCTGCTGCGTCAACCCGATATGGTTGCGCGCTGACAATCTGACCATGGATTTGCAGGAAGCATTTGCCGAAGACGGCCCGTTGGCGGCCAAAACCGCCGGCTATCGTCATCGCCCGCAGCAGCTGGAAATGGCGACCAGGGTTGCCGATGCCTGTCAGAGCCAATCGATCGCACTGCTGGAAGCCGGCCCCGGTACCGGCAAGACTTTCGCCTATCTGGTGCCGCTGCTAGGACGCGGCGATGTTGCGGTCATATCGACTAGCACCCGCAGCCTGCAAGACCAGCTTTTCTCCCGCGATCTTCCCGCCCTGGTCGCGGCGCTGTCGGCAAATGTCAAGGTGCGGATGCTAAAGGGGCGCAGGAACTATTTGTGCAAGCAGCGCATCGAGCAGGCGCAGCAGCAGGGCGAACTTGCATTCGAATCCAACTCGGACCGAAGGATCGACAGCGAACTGGCCAAAATTGCCGCCTATGAGCAGCGCAGCGAAGACGGCGACATCGCCGGCATCGAAGGGGTGCGCCAGTTCTCGCCGGTGTGGAAGATGGTTACTTCGACCGCCGAGAACTGTCTGCAAAACGAATGTCCGCACTATGACAACTGCCATGTCTATCGCGCCCGTCGGCAGGCCAAGGAGGCGCAGATAGTGGTGGTCAATCATTCGGTGGTGATCTCGGACATGGCGCTGCGCCGGGAGGGCGGCGCCGGATTGCTGCCGGAGAAGTTCTCGGCGCTGGTGTTTGACGAGGCGCATGAACTGCCCGACATGCTGATCGCGCATCTGGCCGAGATGATCGATACCGCCGCCTTGGCTCAGGATGCCGGCGAGTTGCTGGCGAGTCCGCAGTTGGCCGGTGAAGAGCAAATCAGTAAAACGATCAAGGCGGTTGGCAACGCGGCGCAAGCGGTGCTGGCCAGCGCTCCCCGCGACTGGCCGGCTTCCCTGACCATGGCCGAGGTTGCCGGGCAAAGCGGCTTCATGGCCGCGCTGGCGGTGCTGCGCGATTGCCTGCAAGAGGTTGCTGAGTTGTCCGAGCAACTGTCCGCCACAAAGGAATTGGCCGCGCGCTTGAAGACTTTTGTCGGCGGCCGCGCGGCTTTGCTGGAACGGGTTGTCGATGCTCCGCAAACCGGAATGAACTGGCTGGAGAACGGTCGCGAAAGAATCATCATCAAAAGCGCTCCGGCCGACATCGAGCAGTTGTTCGCCGACCAGATTCTTGCCAAGCGCACCGTCGTGTTCGCGTCCGCCGCCCTGGCCACCGCCGGATCGTTTGCCCCCTTTTGCCGGCGGCTGGGTATCGACGAAGCCAGCGCCTGTACCGGCCAGTGGGAGAGCCCGTTTGACTTTCAGCGCAATTCGCAACTGCTGCTGCCGGCCGACATGCCACAACCCAACAGCGAGGACTTTGCCCACAAGGTGATTGAGATCGCCACCGATTTGTGTCAGGCCAGCGACGGGCGGGCCTTCCTGTTGCTGAGCACCCGAAGGGCGATGCACCATGCCGGCAAGAGTCTGCGCAACCGGCTGGGCAAGCGCTACCAGGTGCTGGTGCAGGGGGAGGCGCACACCGCCCGGCTGCTGGAAAGGTTTACCGCTGATGCCGGCAGGATGAAAGTGCTGGTTG
>JAPORI010000115.1 GCA_026710225.1 Betaproteobacteria bacterium | reverse complement strand
GGATCATCGATGTCGGCGGTTCCTACCAAAAGCTGTGCGACCTGCTCGGCGGCCAGTTGATTCGTTTCAAGCGCGAATCGGATTTGTGCCTGAATCCGTTCACTTTCGTTTCCGATATCGAGACCGACATGCATCAGTTGCGGCCGCTGTTTGCGCAGATGATCGGTCCGCAGGGACTCGGCGACTACCAGCTGGCCCGCCTCGAAGAGGCGATTCTCAAGACCTGGGAGCGGTGCGGCAACGCGGCCCGTCCCTCCGACTTGCGCGCCCAGCTTGAAGAAGGAGCGCGGCAGCATTCCGATCAGCGCTTGGCCGAGATGGCCGCGATGCTCAACGCCTACTGCCGGGGCGGATCATACGGCCGCTGGTTCGACGGCGCCGCCAATGTCCGCTTTGGCGCCAGTTTCTGCCTGCTCGAACTCGAAGAGCTAAAGGCGATGCCGGAGTTGCAGGCGGTGGTGCTCATGCAGCTGGTGTTTCTGATCAATCAGCAGATGTATGCATCCCGCGACCGGCGCAAGCTGGTGATCATCGACGAGGCCTGGCAGATGCTGCGCGGCGAGCACACCACCGAATTCATCGAAAACGGCTTTCGCCGCGCCCGCAAATACAACGGCGCATTTCTCACCGCAACGCAAAGCGTTGCCGACTTCTTCTCCTCGGCCGCCGCCCGCGCCGCCTACGTCAATTCGGACTGGATGATGCTGCTGGCGCAGAAGTCCGAGGAGATCGCCCGCTTGCGCGCGGACGGCCAGCTGCTGCTCAATGCCGGCGAGCACGAGTTGTTGCAGTCGCTGGCAACCGAACCGGGGCGCTTCGCCGAAATCCTGATGCGCTGCGAAGGTCTGGGAACCGGTGTCTGCCGGCTGGTGATCGATCCGTTTGCCCGGCTGCTTTTTTCGAGTCGGGCCGAGGACCATCAGGCGATCGAGCAAAAGCGCGCCTCTGGCTTGGCGATTGCCGACGCGCTCGAGGCGGTGCTCGCCGAGCGCGGCCAGTGAAGATGCGCTCGGCGTTGCTGATCGCAGCGGCCGCTGCGCTGCTGGCGGCACTGGCGGTGCCGGCGACTGTGTTCCCGGATGCCAACAACGCCTTCGGCCCGCTGTATCCGGTTGCCGAGACGAGTATGCTGGTGCAAATCAAGTCTGCCGCGGCGCGCTACATGCAATCGGATGCGGCACTTGCCGATCGCCGCGCCCGCCGGCAGCGGGCGGTTGCCTATGTCAACCAGCCGCCGGTGCGCATTGCGGTGCCGGGCGCGACAAAGGATTCGCTGCGCATCTTCGATCCGAGTGTCACCCTTCATGCACCAGTGCATGACCGGCAGGGCCGGCTGCTGCATCCGGCCGGCTCGCTAATCAATCCGTTTGCCGAAACCAGCTTTGCCCCCCGGCTGGTGTTTTTCGATGACCGCGATTTGCGCCAGCGCGCCTTTGCCCGCGCCCAGGCTCGCAAAGCCGGCCGCACCTATCCGATTCTGGTTGCCGGATCGCCGACGGCATTTGCCAAGGCCAGCGGTCTGCGCGCCTATTTCGATCAGGATGGCGCGCTGGCGCGGCGGCTGGCGATCGAATCCTATCCGGCGGTGGTAACCGGACAGGGCCACATGCTGCGCATCGAAACCCGGGCGCTGGCCGGGGGTGAAAAATGATTAGGTCAATGGCAGCTTTGCTCGCAACCGTGATCGGTTTGCTGCTGCCGGCGGCGGCAAATGCCGCTTGCGAGGGTCGCTGGATCAATCCGGTATCCGACATCTGCTGGTCGTGCATCTTCCCGATAACCTTCGGTTCCTTCCAACTCGCCGATTCAGGTCAGCAGGACGCCTACGAACAAGACGGCGGCCTGTGCGCTTGCGGCAATCCACCCAAATTCGGATTTCGGCTCGGTTTCTGGGAACCGGTCCGGGTGGTGGAAGTAACCCGCACTCCATACTGTCTGGTAACCCTCGGCGGATTGCAACTGCATCCGGGTCTGCCGGCGCGCATGCCCGGCGCGCGCGCAGGTTCCGCGGCCGGCGGCGGCGATCGGGGCAGCGCTTCGTTCGCTTTCTATCATGCACACTGGTATGTCAATCCGATCCTGCACTGGCTGGAGGTGTTGCTCGACTTCGACTGCATCGAAAGAGCCGGTTGGGACCTTGCCTACGTCAGTGAACTGGACGCGACCTGGGAGGATGATCAGCTTGCCGCCTTGCTGACGCCGGAGATGCATTTCACTGCCAATCTGGCCGGCGTTGCCGCCTGCGCCGCCGACTGTCTGGCTGCAACCGCCGACTGGCCGCGTGATGAACTGTGGTGGTGCAACGGCTGCGGCGGACCGCTGTATCCGTTGGTTGGCAACATCGCCGCGCATGTATCCGGCCGCCAGTCTTCCGCTCATCTGGCTGCGCGCCTGGCTTTCAAGCTGCATCGAACCGGTGCCGCCGTCTACACCCACGGTGATCGCGCCCAGTGTTCGGCCGGTTGGCTGTCGCTGGCGCAGATTCACAAGCGCGCCTACAAGATGACGATGATTCATCCGCAGGCTCAGGCCAAGAGCGCCGGCCGCTGCTGCCAGCCGTTCGGATCGTCGCCGGAAAAGTGGGCCAGAGGTGCCGAATGGCCGACAACCGGCGAGGACTTCGCCTATTTGCTGTTTCGCAAGCGCAACTGTTGCAGTGGAGCGCTGGGTATCTAGCATCGCAGCGCTGCTGCTGGCCGCGTCCGCGTCCGCCGGGCCGGGAGTCGATATCGGCCAGCTCGCCCGCGACTATGCGGCTTTGGAAAAACGCGCGGCTCAACCGGCGGCGATGGTGCTGGTTTCATTCAGCATGCCGGCGGCCAGTCTCAGGCAACTGGCCGCTGATGCTGCCGACGCCGGCATCGTGCTGGTGCTCAACGGCCTGCATCAGCGCAGCATGCAGCAGACCGCGCGAATCATCTCCCAAATCGATCCGCACGCCGCAGCGATCTGGCAGATCGATCCGCGCCAGTTCGAAAAACATGCTGTGCAGGCGGTGCCGCTGTTTTTAGTCAGCGACGGCACCGATCACGCAGCAGTGCGCGGCGATGTTTCACTTGCCTACGCCTTGCAGCAGATTGCCGGCCATCGTTCCGATTCAAAACTCGGCAACTACGCTAGTCAGTTGCGCACCCGGCTGATCAGGTGAGCGGCGCGGTTTTCACAATCCTGTTGCTGGCATTTGCCGCGCCAGCGATCGCCGGAGATGATTCCTTGCAGCAGCACGTTTTCGTGCCCGGCACCAGTTCCGCCAATGTTCAGGCCGCCGATCTTCTCACCACCCTCAAGGCCGGTGCGGCCACAGCGACCGGCATGTCGATGCCGCAGGCGCGCCAGCGCGGCAACCAGTTGCGCATCCGCCGCTGTGCCGACGGTGAACACGCCTGTCAGGCGACAGCAAGTTTCCTCACTGCGCCGCGCTCGTCGCCGGACGCACCCGATCGTCTCGATCCGATCTTCAAGGAGTATGTCCTGGATCCGAATTCCAGCAGCCAGCGCTGCACCAGCGGCGGGATGCGCCAACGCGATCCGATCTGGCAGAACCAGGCCTGTCGGCGGGATGAGGACTTTGGCGCCCTTGAACTGGCGGTGAGCAGTTCCGATGTCTACGCCCGGGCCAACCAGCAGGGGGATGCGGTCGCAATCGAGGCCGGTTCGGTCGGCGACAACTACTGGAACTCGAATGTCTACGAGCGCAGCATCGAGTTCGAACTGGATTCGCTGTCCAAGTTCAGTTCGTTTGCGATCACCCATCTGAACTTCGACGACTGGCTGCTCATCAAGGTCAACGGCAAGCTAGTCTATGTCGGCCCCTATGGCGGCGATCGCCTCGATGTTCCCTACCACAATCGGGTATGCTACACCGCGCAAAACTGCTACGGCTGGGAACTGGGCCACAGCTGGCAGCGGCGGGTGAACATCGATTTGCTTGCTCATCTGCAGGTGGGCAGCAACCGGATTGATGCCAAGGTGGTGGTCGGCGGCGGCGGTGAGTTTCACATGCAGATGCGGGCAAGTTACGACAGCGCCTATCTGGCTGCCCGCAACCGCGCCAGTTCCCTGCAAAAATGTTCGAGCCTGAATTCGCTTGGCTGCCTGCGCCAGGGAACCGGCAACTGCTTGTTTACCAAGAACGGCACCTGCCAGATTAGTGCCCAGAACTATCATTGTCCGCAGCGTCGGCCGCAGCACGAAATGGTTGCCTGTCCGATAAAAGACACCGAACTGTGTCCGGGCGGCAACTGCGCACCGAATCCGGCTGATGCCGCAACTGCCGCATCCGACATGGCCGCCGCGGTTGCGCTGCTGGAGGCTGGTCGCCAGGCATCGACCTATCTGGATGCCAATCAGATGCGCATCTTCGCCGGCACTGCCGCGGTGTGTCGCGACAAGATCGGCTGGGGAGCATCCGACTGCTGCCGCAATTCTGCCGCCGGTCGCAACCGCACCAACGCAGCACTGCTCGCCGGCCTGGGCATGCGGGCGCTAAAGCGCGGTGCACCGGCTTCCGGCAGCAAATACGTGTTCGATGTGCTCTACGCCGAGGACCTGCAAACCAGTCTGGCCGGGATACTCGGATCGCTGCCCGGATCCGGTGCGCAGATGGGCAATCTGTTTTCCTATTACGGAGTGCAGGTGCAGATCGGCTCTTCGGGTATTGCACTTAGCTTTGACCCAACCTCGTTTGCGATCATGGTTGCCGCTTCGGTGATCGCCGATTTGCTCGCGTGTGAAAAGTCCGAACAGCTGCTCGGGATGCGCGCCGGCGCCGGTTTGTGTGTAAAGCACGATGAACGCTGCAGCGGTCCGTTTTGCAGGACCGAACGCGAGTATTACTGCTGCTACAACTCATTGATCGCCCGGCAGGTTGCCACCCAGGGCTGGCAGCAGCTGGGCAGCTCTGCTTATCAAGGCGGCGCCTGTCCCGGCTTCACTGCCGAGCAGTTTGCGCGCATCGACTTCTCGAGAATCGATTTGCGCGAATTCATCGCATCGGTAACGGTTACCGATGCCGCCGCCTCCCGGCTGCGCAGTTACCAGCCGGATTCGGAAGCCGGCTTGCGCGATGCGATCAGAAACGGCAGTTCAGCAGTGCAGGTTGCCGATGACTAGGAAGGCGCTGGCGGCGCTGGCAGCCCTGGCCGGATCGGCGGCGGTTGCCGGATCGATTGGCGATCTGGTGCGCGATTCGATCGCCAGCGGTCAGCCGCAGAGCGGCCGGGTCGATGGTGCGCTGGGCCGGTTCATTGTCAAGCAGTCGGGCCGGCCGCTGATGGCGCGGGTGCGCATGATCGAAAGACTGACCGGCGATTGCGCACGCTTCGAGGCGCGCCTGCATCTGCAGGGTGCATCCGAACAACTGGCGACAGTTGAATTCGCGATGTGCGCCGACGGAACCTCACCAAAAGTGCGCTGACATGCTCGGCGTGGTCTTGCCATTTGTGCTGGCGCTGCCGCTGCCGGCCGCTGCCTACTGGAACGATCAGGCCAGCGGCTGGTTCTGGTATCAGCCGGATTCGCCGCCGGTGCAGGCAGAAAAACAACAGCAGCAGCCGGTGGCGCCGGCTGCCGATGCGCTGCCGGCCGAAGTGGTTGCGCACCGCGCCTTGCAGGAGAAACTCGAGCAGCAGCGCATTATCGCGATCATGGCGCCGTCGGCGGCCAACCTGAGTGCCTATCTGCACACGCAAAAGGAAGTGCTGGATCGTTCGGCGACCTTTGCCGACATGTGGCAGCGGGTGGTTTGGAGCACCCCGGCACTTGACTACGCGTTGCAGTTTCGGCCCACTGATGCAGCTGCCCTCTATGCCCACGATGCCGGACAACGGCAGCAGCGCGCGGCGATCATCGATCGGGCGGCCGCCGGAGCCGGACTGTTTTTCATCTTCGGCCGCGACTGCCTGCACTGCGATCAGATGGCCCGGGCGCTGCTGCGCCTGCGCGCCGAGCACGACATGCCGGTGCAGGCGGTCGCAGTCGCCGGTGCCAGCCACCCGGATTTTCCGGCCGCCTGGCCGGACAACGGCTTTGCCCAGGCCGCCGGAGTCGAATCGCTGCCGGCGATCATGCTCGCCCATCTTGACGGTTCCTCCCGTCTGCTGCCGATCGCCTACGGGCCGTTGTCCTACCAGCAGTTGCAGGAGCGGATTGCAGTCGTGGTCGGCGTTCCGGTCGGGGAGAGATTCTGATGCACTCGGTTGGTTGCGAGCGCATTCTTGCTTGCGCGCTGCTGCTGGCTGCGGCTGTTGTGGCAACTGGGTTGGCCCGGCCGGCGGTAGCCGATGTCGATGCAAGGATGCGCTCCCTTTTCAATGCGGTGGGCGGTTACGGAACCGTTGACGGGCCGAAGATGCTCAATGCCCAGAACCAGCATGTGTTCTCCGGCGGCGGCATCAATTTCCGCGCGCCGCGCCGCAACTACAGCCTGCTGGCAACCCGCGGTCCCAGCCTGTCCGCCGGCTGCGGCGGCATCGATTTTTATGCCGGATCGTTTTCGTTCATCAACAAGGACGAGTTCGTCGCATTGCTGCGCAACATCGCCGCCAACAGTGTCGGGCTTGCCTTCAAGACCGCCCTGTGCGCGACCAGCGCCAATCTGTGTCAGGCGATCGAGGATTTGCAAAAGACGCTCGAGAGCATGAATCGCTTCAACATCGATTCCTGTGAAGCAGCCAAGTCGCTGGTCGGGGGAGCGATCGGCAGCGCCGAGCGATCCAGCACCACCGCCTGTCTTGCCGCCGGCCGCACCGCCGGCTTGTTCGCCGACGACAGCGAAGGGCGCAGCCAGTGCGCATCGGACTCCGGTTTTGCCCGCGCCCAGGCGGCGGCGCGCAACAGTGCGGATGCCGAGGCCAGTCCGCTGGAATTCGTCGGCGGCAATCTCACCTGGCAGGTGCTCGGCAAGCTCGGCGCCGGGCTGGATGTTGCCGAGCGCGAGTTTCTGATGTCGATGATCGGCACTCAGGTGGTTGCTACCGCATCCTTGGCGATCAGGAGCTTTCCGCCGACGATCACCGAACTGTCCGATCTGCACGAGCGCGAGATAGTGTTGCTCAGATGCGACGAACCGGTTGCATGTGCAAGTCCAACCGCCACCCCCGCAACTGTGAGCAAGACCTTCGTCGAACTGGCAGCCGATCGGATGGAAAGGATATCGACTCGGCTGCTGGCCGGGCTGGCGCTGACGCCGAGACAGCTGAAATTCATTGCCGGTGCGCCGGTGCCGGTGTTGGCGATTGCCCGCGCCGATGCCGCCGGCGCCGCCGGTCTGATCGATGTCGGATCGCAGGCGGTTGCCTATTCGATCGCCCACCGGTTTCTTACCGATTCGCTGCGCCAGGCGACAGTTGCCGCCGCGGCCTGGCGTTCGCGCAGCGCCAGCGAAGCGCAACTGGTCGACGCGCTGCTTTCCGGCAGCCGCAGTCTGCGCCTGGCGCTTGCCGATCAGTTGCACGCGTCACTGGCGCGCATGGTCGAGTTGCTCGAACTTGACCAGCGGCTCGGCGAGACTCATCAGGGACTGGTGCGCTCGCGTCTTTCCCAGGCAACGGCGCGCTAGATGAATTTTTCCTATGTCGCGTGGGGATCGGGCGAAATAGTCGTCCAGGCCTTTTCGGCGCTGGCGCTAATCAGCCTGTCGCCGGAGATGATCGGCGCCCTGAGCGTGGTGGTGCTGGCCGCAATCTTGATGAGTTCGTCGAGCGCGGCGCTGTCGGGAAACATGCAGGCGGTGCTGGTGCCAGCCCGGGTGACCGTGGTTGCGCTGGTCGCGATCGGGGTGCTGCTGATTCCGGCTGACGTGATCGTCGAGGATCGTTTCAGCGGTCAGGAAGTTGTCTGGCCCGGGCACGGCCGGCCGCCGGTGGCGCCGCGGGTGGTGGCTGGCGTGCCGATGGGAGTTGCCGCCGCTGCCGGCTTCGCTTCCTTGCTGGGCGAGCAACTCACCAACGTGGTCGAGACCGCAATGGGTGCGGTTGACGATCAGGATCGACTGTCGGCGTCCGGCCTGTGGCTGTCGGTGCGCGCCCTGCAGGCGCTGGCTGCCGGGCGCGGCGAGGTGCTCGACGCGTCGCTGGCGCATGACATGCGCATGTTTCTGGAAAACTGCACCTATTTCGATGTGCTCGCCGGCCGGGTGAGCACCCAGCAGCTGGTGCGCGAACCGGTGCTGCGCTCGCTGGCCAACACTTCCGGCGGCTTCACTTCGCTGCACGCCGGCAGCCGCGGCAGCGGTGCCCTGGTGCCGGTAACCTGCGCCCAGGCCTGGAACGGCAACGGTGATCCGGATCCGGTAACCGGCGTTGCTGGCTTGGCGGCGCGGATTGGCAACGAGGGTGCCAACCGCCAGTTTCAGGCCTGCCAGTCGTTGCGCGGACTCGGTCTGGCAGTTGATGATGCCAGCCGCCGCGCCGCTCAGCGTCAGGCGGCAACGCCCGATGTGCACGGCGCTTCCTGCGGCAGCGGCGTGTTTGCAAAATCGCTGCAGGTGTTCGGTTACGTCCCGAGCGTCGCCGAGGCTTTTTCCGATGTGGTTGCGATCGAGTTGATGCAAGACTATGCATATTCGCTGGCCGGCCAGAGTCCGCTGCATGTCGCGTTTGCCAAGCACACCGCAGCGCGGCAGCGCGATGCGACCTACGTGATCGCCGGCGAGCTGGCGGCAACCGCGCTGCCGGCCTTGCGCGGCCTGCTTGAAGCGGTGCTGATCGTGATGATGCCGGTGCTGTTGATCATCGGCATCCTGATGTTCGAGCAGTTGGGCAGCTATCTGAAGAACGGCATCCTGATGGTGCTGTGGCTGCACATGTGGCCGCCGGTGATCGCGGTAATCAACGCGGTCGGCAGCTGGGTGCAGGAAATCGCGATCAACGAGCAGTCGATTCTGAGTCAGGGCCAGTTTACGGTCGGCGCGCTGGCCGCCTTGCAGTCGGAGATTGATGTGCAACTGGCGCTGTCGCGCTACCTGCTGGTGGTGACCCCGCTACTTGCCTATGCGCTGGTCAAGTCCGGGGAGATAGGTGGTGCATTGCTTGCCGGTCGGCTGCTGATGCCCGGCGAGGCGGCGGCCGGATCATCGGGCGGCTCGGTTGCGCTCAACAACTGGAATGCCGATCAGGTCAATCTGGCTCCGCGCACTCAGGTCGGTTCGGCAATGATGCAAGTGCGCGATCCCTATGGCGGGGTCGCCACCCATTACGAGCAGGCCAGCGTGCACTCGATGCCCAGTAACGAACCCGGTTATCTGCAGGTGCGCCAGGCCAGCGCGGTTGCCACCGAGATCAGAAACAGCAGCGTTGCCGCGCAGACTCAGGCGCACAGCCAGGAGCAGCGCTACAGCAGCAGCGTCGAGTCCGCATTCGAAAGCGCGCTGGGTGCGGAAGGGCGGGAGATTCTCTCTTCGGTGCGCGCTCAGGGTGTGCAGGATCACACTTCCTACCGGGCGCTCAAGGCGATGAGCGAAAGCGCCCAGGTCGCAAGCGCAACCGCCGAAGCCCGCGGCGACGAACAGACGCTGTCCGGTCGGGTGAGACTGTCAACCGGCGGCAGTCTCGACTGGTTGCCGCTGGTCGATGTTTCCGGGCTGGGCAGCGAGGAGAGCCGGGCGGCGGTGAGCAACAGTTTCAGTGAAAGCGTCAGCAGCCAGGATCAGCAGACCCGCAACGCTTTGCGCGAATTCGGTCAGGGACTCGAGCGTGCCGGCCGCAGCGAACTTTCAGTGTCGGCGAGCGCGGTCACCACCGACAGTTACCGGGCGCGCCAGGGCGATACCGATCGACTCGAGCAAAGCAGTCAGCTGGCGCGCAGTCGCCCCGATACCCTGTCGGCGGCGGCTTCTTCGTCAATTCAGGACCTGCAGGCGGTATCGCGCGATCTGCTTGCCGATCCGGACGCCTACCGGATGCTGTCGGCCTATCACCGGCTGCGCACCGAGGACGGTCTCGAGCACAGTCACGCCTGGAGCGAGGCGCAGCGACAAAGCGGCTATCAGGTTGATGTCGATGAAGTTGCCCGGCGGGTGCTGGGCAGCACTCCGGAGTTGGCGGCGGTTCCCGATCAACTTCCTGCCGGTGCCGATCTTGCCGGCGCGCACGAGCAGCGTGTGCAGCGTGTGCAGGAATCGCAGCCGGAAGCGCCGGAAGCGCCCGCTGATCTGACCGGGCCCGGGCGCCTTGAACAGCAGCAGCAGAGTCTGGCCGATGAGCAGATGCGAACTGCACCGCAAATAGTCGGGCGCGAGCCGATGAACACTGCTGATGAGGATCGGAAGGGTCTGGACAAGCACTTCATGCTGCCGGAAGCGATGGGTAATATCGGCGGCCGGGAAAGCGCGGCTGCCCGACCCAATCCGAAGGAAAAGGCCGACGATCCGTGGCAATGAATTCTTCTATCGATCTGCAAGCCGATAGCGAGCCGGGGCTGCTGGTGCTGGAACTTGTCCAGCGTCACCGCGGCAGCGACCGGGATGTTCGCCAGCGCTGGCTGGTTGGTGCGGTTGCGCCGGCCCAGCGAAAAGATCAGCGGCCGAATCAGCCGGCCAGCAGCGGCCGCAGGTAGCGACCGGTGAGCGATTTTGCGCGTTGGACAATCTTCTCCGGCGGCCCGCTGGCGACCACCTGGCCGCCGGCGTCGCCGCCGCCGGGGCCTAGATCGATGATCCAGTCGGCGGTCTTGATCACCTCGAGGTTGTGTTCGACCACGATGACGGTGTTGCCCGACTCGCGCAACTCCAGCAGCACCTTGAGCAGCATCGCAACATCATGAAAGTGCAAACCGGTGGTCGGTTCGTCAAGCAGGTAGAGGGTGCTGCCGGTGGCGCGCTTGGAAAGTTCAAGGGAAAGCTTTATCCGCTGTGCTTCACCGCCGGACAGGGTGGTGGCGCTCTGGCCGAGCTTGATGTAGCCGAGTCCCACCCGCTGCAAGGTGGTCAGGCGGCGGCGGGCGTTGGGAATGTTGGCAAACACGGAAACCGCTTCGTCGACGGTCATGTCGAGCACATCATGAATCGACTTGCCGCGGTATTTGACTTCGAGAATCTCATCCTTGTAGCGCTTCCCGCCGCAGGTCTCGCAGGTGACGTAGACATCGGGCAGAAAGTGCATTTCCACCTTGCGCACGCCGTCGCCTTCGCAGGCTTCGCAGCGGCCGCCGGCCACGTTGAAGGAGAAGTGTCCCGGCTTGTAGCCGCGTTCGCGAGCCAGCGGCAGTTCGGCAAACAGTTCCCGCACCGGAGTGAGCAGCCCGGTGTAGGTTGCCGGGTTCGAGCGCGGCGTGCGTCCGATCGGACTTTGATCGATGTCGATGATCTTGTCGAGCAGATCGATGCCGTCAATGCGATCGTGCGCCAGCGGGGTGGTCGGCGAGCCGTTGATCTTGCGGGCCACCGCCCGTTGCAGGGTGTCGGCGACCAGCGACGACTTGCCGGAACCGGAAACGCCGGTAACGCATACGAGCAGGCCGAGCGGGAAGCGGGCGTCGATGCCGCGCAGGTTGTTGCCGCGGGCATTGCGCACCACCAGTTCGCGGCCGCGTTGTGCGCTGTTGCGCCTGGTCGGAACCGGAATGTGCCTCTTGCCGGACAGGTAGCGGCCGGTGAGCGATTCGTCAATCTTGCAGATTGTGCCGACATTGCCGGTGGCAATCACCCGGCCGCCGTTTACCCCGGCGCCGGGGCCGATGTCGACTATGTTGTCGGCGTTTCTGATCGCCTCCTCGTCGTGCTCGACGACGATCACCGTGTTGTCCAGATCGCACAGCCGGCGCAGGCTGGCGAGCAGCTTCTTGTTGTCGACCGCGTGCAGGCCGATCGACGGTTCGTCAAGCACATAAGTCACTCCGGTCAGGCCGGAACCGACCTGGCTGGCCAGGCGGATGCGCTGCGACTCGCCGCCGGACAGGGTGTTGGCCGAGCGATCCAGCGACAGGTAACCAAGCCCGACATCGCCGAGAAACTGCAACCGATCGCGCACCTCGCGCAGGATGCGGGCGCCGATCTTCTGTTGTTCGCGGCCGAGCTTGATGCCGGCGAAGAACTTGCGGCACTCCAGCAGCGAGTAGCCGGTCAACTCCGGCAGGGTGACGCCGGCGATCTTGACCGCGCAGGCTTCCGGGCGCAGCCGCTTGCCATGGCACGCCGAGCAGGGCAGCTCGGCGATCAGTTTGGCGAGTTCGTCGCGCACATAACTGGATTCGGTGTCCTGCCAGCGCCGCTCGATGTTGGGGATCACTCCCTCGAAGGATTTGCCGCGTCCGCTGCGGTATCCGTGCAGGATGCTCTTTTGGATTGGTGCCGGCAGTTTTGCAAACGGTCTGGTTACCGAAAAGCCGAGCTTGCGTCCCAGCCGCGCCAACATGCGGAAATGAAAGGGATTGGACTTGCCCCAGCCGGGGATCGCACCTTCGGCCAGCGACAGATGCGGATTGGCCACCACCCGCTCCGGGGAGAAGATGGTCTCCACCCCGAGGCCGTGACACTTGGGGCAGGCGCCGGCGGCGTTGTTGAACGAGAACATCTTCGGCTCCATTTCCGGCATCGAGAAGCCGCATTTGGGGCAGGCCTGCTTGGCCGAGTGCTCGGTTATCTCGCCGCTCTCGTCGTCAAGCACCCGCAGTCGATTGCCGGCCAGTTCCAAGGCGGTGCCGATCGATTCGAGCAGGCGCTGGCGCTCCTTGCTGCGCGGTCGCAGCCGGTCGACGACCACTTCGATGGTGTGGCGGGAACGCAGCGCCAGGGACGGCACCTCCTCGATGTCATATATCTTGCCGTCGACCCGCAGGCGGACGAATCCCCGGCCGGCAAGATCGCGCATCAGTTCCAGATACTCGCCCTTGCGATCGTCGACCACCGGCGCCAGCAGGATCAGGCGTCGTTCACCGCCGGCAATCAGGGCGTCGGCGATTTGCTCGGGTCGCTGGCCGGCCAGCGGCAGATCGTGCTTGGGGCAGTGTGCCTGGCCGATGCGGGCGTAGAGCAGGCGCAGGTAGTCGAGGATTTCGGTGACGGTGCCGACTGTCGAGCGGGGATTGTGCGAGGTTGCCTTTTGCTCGATCGATATCGCCGGCGACAGCCCTTCAATCGCATCGACATCCGGCTTTTCCATCAGTTCGAGGAACTGGCGGGCGTAGGCGGAAAGCGATTCAACATAGCGGCGCTGTCCCTCTGCATAGATCGTGTCAAAGGCCAGCGACGACTTGCCGGAGCCGGACAGGCCGGTAAAGACGGTCATCTGGCCGCGCGGGATGCGCACCTCCACCGATTTGAGATTGTGTACGCGGGCGTTTTTTACGTGTATCCAGTCCATGGGCAATTTTTAGCGCAACCTATTATTCTAGCAGTTGGCCGAGGTTTTTGTCAATGCTTATAATGGGTCTGCATTCATCCGCCAGCTTGCGCCCCGGTCTTGCCGGCGCATCTTCTTTCCCGATCGTTTTCCTCTTGTCTGATTCGCATTCGCCAGGCTTTCCGCTGAGCCGCTCTGAATTGGCCGCGATCGCACCGGCGGCCGCCGCGATCGGCCTGCGCATGTTCGGGCTTTTCCTGATGCTGCCGGTGCTCGCTCCCCATGTGCTGGCCATGCCCGGCGGCAGTTGGCGCGTCGCCGGGCTTGCCGCCGGCGCCTACGGTCTTACCCAGGCCTGCCTGCTGTTTCCGCTTGGCTGGCTTTCCGATCAGATCGGCCGCCGGCCGGTAATGATCGGCGGGCTGCTGGTGTTTGCCGCCGGCGGCTTTGTTGCCGGCGCGGCTGAATCACCGGTGATGGTCATTGCCGGGCGCGCCCTGCAAGGCTGCGGGGCGATTTCGGCGGCGGCGCTGGCTTCGGTTGCCGACAGCGTTTCCGAACGGGGGCGCACCGCCGGCATGGCGGTGGTCGGCATCGGGGTTGCCCTGTCTTTCGTGCTGGCGATTATCCTGGCCGGTCCGCTGGCCGCGTGGATGGGAGTTGACGGCTTGCTGGTCTTTACCGGCGTGCTCGGCCTGATCGCCGCGGCGGCGGTAGCGCTGTCCGGGCGCGCAACCAAGCCGGCTGGCAGCCGGCCGGCCGCAGCCGGCGGCTTGCCGGTGGCGCTGGCGCTGCCGTGTCTGGGGGTGTTCGGGATTCATGCATTGCTGGCG
This sequence comes from Betaproteobacteria bacterium, assembly GCA_026710225.1. GTDB lineage: Bacteria > Pseudomonadota > Gammaproteobacteria > Tethybacterales > Tethybacteraceae > JAPORI01. The sequence goes on along the minus strand of JAPORI010000115.1, from coordinate 4,634 downwards.
ATGCTGTTTGTGATCGTGCCGGTGCTGCTTGCCGAACTGGTCGGCATCGAGGATATCTGGCAGGTCTACCTGCCGGCCTTCGCACTGGCCTTGCTGCCGGCCGGATTGCTGATCATGCGCGCTCATGCCATGCCGCGACTGGCTGCCGTGATGCTGCCGGTGGTTGCTGCCGCGGCGCTGGCCAGTGCTTGGGCGGCTTCAGCCGGGGTGCTGCCGCTGGCGGCGACGCTGGTGGTATTCTTTGCCGGCTTTTGCGTACTCGAGGCGCAACTGCCGGCCTGGGCGTCCGGTTTGGTCGGGGCGGCCGGCCGCGGCCGGGCGATGGGCGTGTTTGCCGTCTGTCAGGCGGTCGGCGCCTTTGCCGGAGCGGCGGCAGTCGGTCTGGCCGGTCGGGAATATGGGATAATTTGTCTTGGCACGGCGGCGACGGCCCTGGCACTGCTGGCGATAGTATTTTTTAAAAACATTGATTCTTTTGGAGAGAAAAAATGAGTGGCGTAAACAAAGTTATTCTTCTTGGCAATCTTGGTAGTGACGTGAAAATCAGGCATACCTCCGATGGCAGGGCAGTGGGCAATGTCAACATTGCAACCTCGGAAGTCTGGCGCGATCAAGGCGGTGAAAAGCATCAGCATACCGAGTGGCATCGTCTCAACTTCTTCGGACGCTCGGCAGAGATTGCCGGTCAGTACATGCGCAAGGGAACCCAGGTGTTCGTCGAGGGCAAGTTGCGCACCCGCACCTGGACCGACAAGCAGTCCGGTCAGGAGCGCACCACCACCGAAATCAATGTCGTCCAGTTCCAGATGCTTGGTGTGCGCGGCGGTGAAAACGGCGGCGGCGGTGGTGGCCGCTCGTCGGAGCGGCCGCGTCGGCAGGAAGCATCAGCCCCGGAGGCGGACAACGATGCTGGCGGCGACGGCGGCAACTTCGACAACATGCCAGAGGACATTCCCTGGTAGGCGACAGGCTTTGCTGACTGTTTCGATCCGGCGATGGTCTGATTGAGCCAGTCGGGGGCACGATTGCACCGTTGGCGAACTTTTGGGTATTTTGAAGCTGAATTCTCGGGATACGCTGAAAAATCAATCGATCGGGGGAAATCGCGATTACATCCGAAATCCGATCTGCTTGTCCTGGTCTGACAAGTTTGGCGACCGGTAATTCCATGCCGGTTCGCAAAAAAGCCAGTTTTTTCGCTTTCTGCAGGCCTTTGGCAGCATTCTCCGCCCCGGGAGACTGGAAATGTTGTACAATATCCCTCAACAGACCCCGCCAAGGCTATGTGCTTGCACACCTCAAATGGGCGGGGCATTTTTATGGAAGGCATTTCCATGAATAATCCCACCAGCATAAAGCCACTCAACTGCTCCGAGCAATTGGATGCGCTGTGTGGCCATGGTATGACAATCAATGACCGTTCCATGGCGCAGCTATGCTTGCAGCACGCCAACTACCATCGTTTGAGCGAATACTGGTGGATATTCGCAGATGCAGACAGAAACTTCCGCGCCGGCACTGCCTTTGAAGATGTGCTTGCAGTTTACAACTTTGATCGGAAACTGCGAACACTTGTGTTTGACGCAATTGGAATAATCGAGGTTTCATTTCGCACAAGTTTTGCCTATTGCCTTGCTATCAAGCATGGCCATGATGCCCATTTGCAGCAAGGCCTGTCCCATAATCCACACAGATGGAAAACAAACTACGACAACTTGTGCAGCAAGTAAGGCGGCACCAGCAGGGCAGCATTTGTCCGCAATCGCCGATTTGGCAGATAGTCGAGGCAATCTCTTTTGGGTTACTGTCAATGATGTACAAGAACCTAAAGCACGAATCGCGTACGGAAATAGCCAGACACGACAGGCTGGAAGGAGCGGAAGACGAAACATGGCTGCATAATCTGACTCATCTGCGCAACCTCTGTTCGCACCATTGCCGGCTGTGGAATCGACAATTTACCGCCACCGCCGGCCGACCACAGACAATCAATATCCTTAAGGAACGGTGGAACCTTGATTCAGCACGGATATATAACTCACTGCTGGTTATTGGCTATCTGCTGAGCAAAATACCCTTTCAGTCGGAATGGGGTTCGCTGATCGGAAGGCTGCTGGACGAATTCCTGGAGTCATATCCAGAAAGGTATATGGGATTTCCAAGTGGCTGGAAGCGTGAACACATTTGCAACTGGCAGTCTTGATAACCACTTCCAGCCTCTGCTGGCAGGCATCGGTTCAAGGCATGCAATTGTTCTGGTGCTTTCAATTGCAATGTTGGCGAACTTTTGCTGATTTTGCGGCTGAATTCAAAACCTGCTGAAAATTGTGTCGTGATAGAATCCAAACAGGAAAATGACCAGCATTACCATTGCCAATCTTGACGACCGGCTGGAAGCCGGGCTGCGCAGACAAGCTGCCAGCCATGGCCGAACGGTGGAAGAGGAGGCGCTCACAATCCTGCAGGGAGCACTTGCAAAGCAAACCAAGCAAGCCGAAAATGACTGCAAGCCCCAGTCGCGGCAAGATGCAGGCAGCCAGCAGCCAGTTCCTGCCCAGGAAAACATCGCCTTGATCATCCGCAACATTTTTGCCGACATCGGCGGCCTGCAACCCGGCGAACTGGAACTTCCGTCCCGCGGCTCGGTCCGCGAGCCTCCTAACTTCAAATAGAACGGCGCAGTTTGTGCTTGATACGAATGTAGTATCCGAACTGATGCTGTCAGCCCTGGAAGATTCGGTTGCTAACAGGGTTAAATTCCACCAAAAAAGCAGCCTGTTTTTCACGACAATCAGCAAAGCTGAATTGCTTTATGGTGTTGCAATAAAGCCAGCCGGCAAGCGCAAGGATGTACTGGCCGCCAAAATTGCCCAAGTGCTACAGGAGGTTTTCGCCCAACGCATTCTGCCTTTTGACAATGATGCTTGCCAAGCCTATGCCCAACTTGCTGCCGCGCGCAAGGAAGCCGGGATGTCTGCTGACTCGACAGACATCCAAATTGCAGCCATTGCCTATTCGCGCAACATATCTGTGGTAACAAGAAATGTCAAGGATTTTGCCCACTTGGGCATTGAGGTGATAAATCCCTGGCCTGCTGCCTGACAAAAAACCGCTTTGGGGCTGCAAAATATTGCGAATTGGGCATGATTGCAACGTTGGCGAACTTTTAGCTGCATGGTTGCTAAATTCGATATTTGCTGAAAAGGCGAAAATTGCCAATGTTTAGTGTTCTGGGCAGCCATCTCTCAAGTGATGTACGCCAATATGGTATAGTTTTGAGACGATCATGGCTAGAAAAAACGGACAACCAGCTGCAAGCAGCGAGCAAAGCCAAAACAGGGTTCACCTCCGCCTGGACGCCAAATCCAAGCGCAAACTAGAGCGGGCTGCCGCCTATCAGGAAACAACGATCAGCCGGTTCGTGGCAGCAAATGCGCTGGCTGCCGCCGAACGGGTAATCAAGGATTACGAAAGGGTAGTTCTTTCGGCAACCGGCTGGGATGCTTTCCATGACGCGCTTATTTGCCCGCCGGAACCCAACCCAAAAATAAAGGCCGCCGTCCGGCGACACAGGCACGCTGGCGGCTAAAGCGACAGCATCGTTGTCGCGCGTTCAAGCAACGCGACCGCCTGATGCCGCGAGACCGTCGGATAGTCCTCCAGGAAATCGTCGAGCCGATCCCCGGCTTCAAGATGCTCCATCAGGATGCGTACCGGAACTCTGGTGCCTGCGAACACCGGCGTTCCACCAAGAATGTCTGGATTGCGGTCAATCAGGTTGTCTTTCATTAAGGCCTCTGGTCTGTACAGTGTACCCCTGAAACTGGACAAGATCGGGGATGCCCCAGGCGACTATGCCCCAAATCTGGGAACATTATAGGACGCCTGTGAAAATTTCTACTTTTTTAGCCTGCTAGCCTAGTCCACCGCAAAATGGCGAATTGGGCACGATTGGGATCGAATTTCAGGCCGCATGTTATAGATCGGCTGCCCGGGACCCGATCGGGTGGTTGCTGGTTGTAGCGAGCTAAATATCGGCGCAGCCCGGCTTTTTCCACTTCCCTAATCATCCTTGCTGCCCGGGTCTTGATTAATGATTGCACTTTTTTCAGAATCGGATGGAAAATGTTTTGCTGTTGCAATTCGGTGAGCAGGATGGCTGCCAGAGCCGGAACTTTCGTGGCCTGTTTGACCATTTCATCGGCCAGCAGCGGCCGGCTGCGCAAAAGCGCCAGCGTTTCAGCCAGTTGCGTTTCGTCGAGTTGCTGCGGTTGGGCAGCATCTGCGCGGGCAAGCTGGCCGCCTTCGGGGAAGCAGGCTACGGCTCCGGCGCACTCGCCGCCGACTGCGGCAAGCGATCCATCCGGCTGCTGCTTGCCAGATGCTATTGCTGGCAAATCGACTCGCCTTCAACATTTGTATGGGGTCGGTTACCGCTGGTTGGGCATACTCTTCGATCGTTGTAAAAGCCTGATTTTTCGTGATTTTTTGGCAAAAATAGGCCCGCCTGCGAATGATAATAATAATGATTATCATTTTTGGGTTAGAATGGCAGCCTTCTTATTTGTAGCAAGGAAGAACCGACATGAAAATGAAAATTGCAAGACTGATAGCGGCATTGCTGGCGGTGCATT
>JAPORI010000046.1 GCA_026710225.1 Betaproteobacteria bacterium | reverse complement strand
AAGCCGGTGGCAGTATCATCGAGGTAACCAGCAGCGATGAGGATGTTGATGCTTGCTGATTTTTTTCGGCTTTCCCGCAGCCAAGATTCTGCCCACATCCGAATGCTCATTGATACAGCACCTGTTGCGGATTTTGGCACCAGGCGCGATAATCGCCGGCATGGGTTGCCGCCATCATCTTAATAACTGATCAACGCGCATGTCTTGCGAGCGTTGGAGCTTTTCAATCGATCGGGGCGGCACGTTTACCGATATTGTCGCCGTATCCACCCGCGGCCGTTTGCTGACCTGCAAGCTGCTTTCGGAGAATCTGGCCGCCTATCCGGACGCAGCGGTGGCCGGCATCCGCAAGGTGCTCGGGATCGGCGCCAGTGATCCGATCCCGGCGGCGCGCATCGAACGGGTGCGGATGGGCACGACTATCGCAACCAACGCGCTGCTTGAGCGATCCGGAGCCAAGTGTGCCCTGGTAATCACCCGGGGATTCGCCGATTTGCTGCGCATCGACGATCAGCGCCGGCCGGACATCTTCGCACTCAATTCGAAGCGGCAGCCGCCGCTTGCCAGTTGGGTGCTGGAAGCCGATGAGCGCATCGGTGCCGACGGTCGGGTGCAGCGCTCTCTGGATGCAAAGTCGCTGGCGGTCAGGTTGCGGAGCATCTATCGGCAGGGCTGCCGGACGGTTGCGATCGTTGGCCTGCATTCCTATCGCAATCCGGCCAGCGAGGCCAGGATCGCCCGGCTGGCCAAGCAGATCGGCTTTACCCGCATCTACCAATCGGCTCAAATCGAGTCGGTGCGCGGGCTGCTCAAGCGCGCCAGCACGACAGTGGTCGATGCCTATCTGTCGCCGCTGGTGCAAGATTACGCTGCCGACTTGCAGCGCCAGTTGCCGGGGGTGCAAATCGAGTTCATGCAGTCCAACGGCGGGCTGGTTGAAGCGGCCGCCTTTGCCGGTCGCAACGCGGTGCTGTCCGGTCCGGCCGGCGGCGTGGTCGGGGCGAGCGCGCTGGCGCGAGTGTGCGGTTTGGCGCGCATCATCTCGTTTGACATGGGCGGCACCTCGACTGACGTCGCTCACTGGGACGGCGAGCTCGAGCGCAGCGAGGAGGCGGTAATAGGCGGCGTCAAGATCAGCCTGCCGATGCTGGCGGTGCACACGGTTGCCGCCGGCGGCGGATCGATCTGCCGGGTCGAATCCGGCCGCCTGCAAGTCGGGCCGCATTCGGCCGGTTCCCGACCCGGGCCGGCTTGCTACCGGAATCGGGGGCCGCTGACGATCACCGACTGCAATCTGGTGCTGGGCAAGGTCCAGCCCGCTCTGATGCCGGCGGTGTTTGGCAAGTCCGGCACCCAGCCCCCGGATTTGGCTGCCGCCCGGCGCCGGCTGGCGGCGATCGCCGCCCGGATGCCTGACCGACCCGATCCGGAGCAGCTTGCCGCCGAGTTCATAGACGTTGCCATCGAGCACATGGCCAGCGCGATCAAGTCGGTATCGATCCGCCGCGGCCACGATCTGGAAAGCGGCGGCCATGCGCTGGTGCCGTTCGGAGGCGCCGGCGGTCAGCACGCTTGCCTGCTTGCCGGGCGGCTCGGCATCGGGCGGGTGCTTTTCCCGCCGCAAGCCGGCGTGCTCTCGGCGATTGGGATCGGCCAGGCGCAAGCGCGCTGCCTGCGTCAGCAGTCGCTGGAGATTGCCGTAGCCGGCGGCATCGGCCGCGCCCGGCAGGTTGCTGTAAAACTGGCGGCCGAAGCCCGGCGTCAGGTGGCCCGGTCGGCCGGCGGCCGCATCAAGATAGTCAGGCGCCTGCTGCTGCGCTATGCCGGCTCCAGTTGTGCGTTGGCCGTCGAGCTGGCCGCACTGCGGTCAATGATCGGCAGCTTTGAGCGTGTCCATCGCAGCCGCTTCGGATTCGTGCATGAGCGCTCCTCGATCTTGATTGCGCAGGTGCAAGTCGAGTGCTTTGCCGCCGGCCGCTCGGTGCCATCTTGCCGCTCCGGCC
>JAPORI010000039.1 GCA_026710225.1 Betaproteobacteria bacterium | reverse complement strand
CAGTTGCTCGGGCGCTTGCAGCAGCGACGGTTCCCCGGCTTGCTGCGGCAAGCCGCCAACCGCCGCCGGCGCACCGAAGCGGGCACCGATGATGTCGATTGCGGCTACCGCAATCGCCCGATCCACCGATCCGAACACCACCATGTCCTGGGCTGCCTGCACCTCGGTGTTGAGACCAACCTCGATGAGCACCTCGATGCTGCCACTCAATCCGGATGATGCAGTTACGGTAAGCAGGTAACTGGCGCGCTGCAACTCCATTTCCCGGGCGCTAGAAATCACCCCGGTTGCCGCATCGATGACAGACACGGCGGCATCTGTGCCGGTGAGCGAATAGCTCACCGCCGCCGACCCGGCATCCGGATCGACGGCAGTCAGCGTGACTAGCGCGGTGCCCGCCGCGGTGGTTTCGCCGGGTTCGTTGGCATCAACCTCGACGGTTATCCGGGCGGCTGAAAATTGCGGCGGCTCGTCGACATTGGTCAGGGCCACCATCACATCAGCCTCACCGCTATTGCCCTCCGCATCAACCGCGGTAACCTTGAAGCTCCAGCTGGTGGTGCCGGTCTCGAAGTCCCCGGCCGAACCGGAGGTAGTGATTTCACCGGTTGCCGCATCGATGACGAACAAGCCGGGCGCACCCGACAGCGCATATTGCGGCCAGGCGTCGGTTGGATCGGTATCGTCGCCGTCATTGGCCGTCACCGTTGCCAGCACATGTCCAGCCGGTGAATTCTCTTCCAGCGAGAAGGTGTAGGTGCTGGCAGTGAAATTGGGCGTGCCGCCGGTGACATTGATCACCACCGCCAGGGTGTCCGACTTGCCAGCGGAAGTCGCAACCACATTGAACGAATAACTGGCACCGAGCACGAACCGCTCGGCTGCTTTCAGCGAGATCACCCCGGTTGCCGCATCGATATCAAACACCCCGGCATCGGTGCCGGTAAGCGAATAGGCTATCACCGCCCCGGCATCCTCATCGGTTGCGGTTACCGTCGCCACCGCAGTTCCCGCCGCGGTGGTCTCGCCGGCGAGGTTTTCCGCCACATCGAAGTTCTGGCTGCTGGTGGCGAATTCCGGCGCCTCGTCAACATTATCGATGGCGACCACCACCGCCGGCAGCCGGCCGACATTGCCGTCGGTGTCGGTTGCGGTTGCGGCAAAGGTGTAACTGGTGGTGCCGGACTCGTAGTCGAACGAACTGCCCGGTGCAGTAGAGATAACCCCGCTGGCCGCATCGATGACGAACAATCCGTCGGCTGCTGACGACAGCGCATAGGCCGGATAAGCGTCGGTGGAGTCGGTATCGTCAGCATCCATTGCGGTAAGGGTGCCGACCACCGTGCCGGCGGCCGCGTTCTCATCGAGATTGAAGCTGCTGTCCGAACCGATGAAATGCGGCTGGCCGGTAAAGGTCACCACCAGATTGAAGCGCTGCCTGGCAGTCAGCACCCCCGGATTGGTGCCGTTGTCATAGGCCTCGACCTCGATGACATGGGTGCCGGCACTGCGCCCGGCGGCTGCCACCGCAAAGGTGCGGGTTGCCGAAGTGAAGGTGATCCAGCTCGGCAGCGCCTCGGCGCTGCCGGATACGATCAGGCTGGCGCGGTAGCCGGCGATGTCACCGCCAGAGCCGCGATCGGCGTCGGTGGCCGCAGCAATCACGAAGCTCGCGTCCGAACCGCCGGCGGACGGATAGGGTCCTTGATCATCCGGCTGGGGCAGCACCGGCGTCTCGTCGTTGCGGGGATCGGCGACCAGGAAAAAGGCGCGCGGCGACGACTTGAGGTTGGCGCCGGTGCCGTTCAAAGCCGCAACCCCTATCCGCACCGACACCTCGCCGTCAGACAGCGATTCGTGATCGAAGTCCAGATTCTTCCCGGCCGCCACCCGCACCAGGCCTTCGGTTTGCGGATTGGTTGGCGAGGCAACCACTTCGATTATCGAATCGCTATCGCTGCCGGTCCACTGGGGGAACGGCGCCGGCGTCGACAGGGTAATGGTGAGCAACACATCGCCGGGAG
>JAPORI010000007.1 GCA_026710225.1 Betaproteobacteria bacterium | reverse complement strand
GTGCAGTGCGGCTGGCTGCGGTGCGCGGCGGACGGATGGTCGGCGAGAGCGATTTTTTCGCCAGCCGGCTTGCCGAGGGCGCCGGCGTCGCCGATTTGATTGGCGCCTTTGTCGGTCAGCACTATGGCCGGCACCGGCCGCCGCCGCGGGTGGTGATCATGCAGTGCGGGTTGAGTGCTGCCGCCCTGGCCGCCCAGATCGAGGGCCGTGCTCCCGGCTTTATCGTCGCGCCGCGCGGTGGTGAACGGGAACGGGTGCAACTGTGCTGCGCCAATGCCGCGGCCGCATTGGCCGAGCGCGACGGCGGGCGGGAAATGCAGCAGCTGGCCGGCCGAATCGGCATTGCCCAGATCGGTCGCTTCGACTGTTTTGATGTCTCGCACAGCATGGGCGAGAAAGCGGTTGCATCCTGCGTGGTGTGCATCGACGGGAAAATGGAAAAAAGGCTTTACCGGCGGATGCGGCTGGCTGCCGAGCGCGGCGGCGACGATTGCGCCGGCATCCGCGAGGCGGTCGCGCGCCGCTACCGGCAGGCCGAGCGGCAAGCGGCAACGCTGCCGGATCTGGTGGTGGTTGACGGCGGTGCCGGCCAGGTCGGTGCGGCGGTCGAGGCGCTGGCCGATGCCGCCTTTTCCTGCCGGGTGCTGGGAATCGCCAAGGGTCCCGGTCGCCGCCCCGGCTGCGAGAAACTGATTTGCGACGACGGCCAGATCATCGATCTGGCGCCGACCGACAGGGCCTTCCGGATGCTGCAAAACGCCCGCGACGAGGCGCATCGCTTTGCCCTGGCCTATCACCGCAAAAGACGCGACCGCAGCCGGCGCTCATCTTTGCTTGATGATGTTGAGGGCGTGGGGCCGAAACTGCGCCGGGCGATTCTCAATGAATTCGGCGGCTTGCACGGCTTGCGCAAGGCCGGTCCGGGCGACCTTACTAGAATCAAGGGGGTCGGCACCGAACTGGCGCGCCGAATATACCTTGCCCTGCATCCATGAAGTTCAGGATCCTTCAATATCTTCCCAACACCCTGACTTGGGTGCGCGTCGGCCTGATTCCGGTGATGGTGATTTGCATCGCGCTGATCCCGAAGCTGGGCGGATTGCTGGCCGCGGTGGTGTTTCTGATCGCGGCGCTGACCGATTTCTTTGACGGACTGCTGGCGCGCAGTTACCGGTTGACAAGCAGGTTCGGGGAGTTTTTCGATCCGGTCGCCGACAAGTTGCTGGTTGCAGCCGCGCTGCTGCTGCTGCTGGCGGTTGCCGAGCCGCCCTGGCCGCGCTGGATTCTGGCGCTGCTGGCCGGGGTGATCATCGTGCGCGAACTGGCGGTCAGCGCCATGCGCGAATGGTCGGCCCGGGAAGGCTATAGCGATGTTACCGCGGTCTCGTGGATCGGCAAGGCCAAGACCGCTTCCCAGCTAGCCGCGCTGCCGATCCTGCTGGCTTCGATCTCGCTGCCGGAGTGGCGGCAGCTTGCCCATGCCGGCGGGGCGCTGCTGATCGTTGCCGCCCTGCTTGGGCTGGCGAGCATGGTTGTCTATCTGCAATCGCTGCTGCGGGCGATGGACTAGCGGCTGGCGCGGTGTTTGTCTTTTTAAAGACCCTGTTTTGGTACGGGTTGCTGGCCGCGGCCAATCTGGCGCTGGCGGCGGTGATCGCGATTTCCGGCATGTATCCGAACCTGCCGGAAATGGATGTGCTCGAAAACTACCAGCCGCGCCTGCCGCTGCGCATATTCTCCGCCGACGGTGAACTGCTTGGCGAGTTCGGGGAGGAAAAGCGGCAGCTGGTGCGCTTCGAGAACTATCCGTCGCTGCTGGTGAGCGCGTTGCTGGCGACCGAGGACCAGCGCTTTTTCGAGCACAATGGCCTGGATTTGCGCGGCATCTTTCGAGCCGGACTGAGCTGGCTGGACGGCGGTCGCCAGGGCGCGAGCACGATCACGATGCAAGTTGCGCGCAACTTCTATCTGCAACGGGTGCGCACCGTAGAGCGCAAGGCCTATGAGATGCTGCTGGCGCTCAAGATCGAAAAG
>JAPORI010000094.1 GCA_026710225.1 Betaproteobacteria bacterium | reverse complement strand
GTTCTGCTGCTTGTCTTGCCCGGCGGCTTCAGCCGCCGGCTCGGCGGACGATTGCGGGCTGGCATCCGCCACCGGATTGGCGGCGGCGTCCGGCGCCTGATTGTCGGCTGGCGCGTCAGTCGGCTCGGCGGCCGGTTCAGCGGCCTTTGCTTCTGTCATTTCAATCCTTGTCGTGGGGGTCGGTTTTTGCCTTGTAAGTACAGCAGGACGGGCATTATATCCGATGGCATCTCGGCTTAGTGTCTGGCGGCGTTTTTTGCCTGCCAATAAAATTTCCCATCCTGATGGGCAACAAGGAAGCGGCCAGCGGCGAAAAACTGTACCAGATGCGCAAGGCCAAGCTGGATGAGCAGGCCGCCGCCGGCCGGATTCGCTACCCGAACGACTTTTCTCCCACCCATGCCGCGGCAACGCTGGCGCAGGCCGAGCCTGACAGCACGCCGGTACGAGTGGCCGGCCGGATCATGCTTATCAGGCAGATGGGCAAGTCGGCCTTTGCGACCCTGGCCGATGCCAGCGGCCACATCCAGTTGCACGCGGCGGTTGCCGAGGACGGCTGCCGGGACTGCCTGGATCGGCTCGGCGAACTCGACCTGGGTGACATAGTCGGCGCCACTGGCAGTCTGTTTCGCACCCGACGCGGCGAGTTGACCATCGCCCTTACCGAGCTGCGCCTGCTTGCCAAGTGCCTGCGGCCGCCGCCGGAAAAGCACAAGGGGCTGGTTGACCCGGAACTGCGCTCGCGCAAGCGGCACCTGGCGCTAATGAGCGATCCTGCCGAGCGGCAGCGCTTTCGCAAGCGCTCCGCGATCATCGCGTCCTTGCGCGCCTTTTTCGATGAGCGCGGCTATCTTGAGGTCGAGACCCCGATGATGCATCCGATCGCCGGCGGTGCCGCCGCCCGGCCGTTTTGCACCCGGCACAATTCCCTGGACATGCAACTGTATCTGCGCATCGCGCCGGAACTGTATCTGAAAAGGCTTTTGGTCGGCGGCTATGAAAGGGTGTACGAGATCAACCGCTCTTTTCGCAACGAGGGGGTGTCGACGCGGCACAATCCGGAATTCACCATGCTTGAATTCTACGCCGCCTATCGCCGCCACACCGACATGATGGACCTTACCGAAGAACTGTTCGCTCAACTCGCCGAACGCTTTGCTGACGATGGCCGGGTTGAATGGCTGGGGCACTCGATCAATCTGGCATCCGGCTGGCGCCGGATTGGCCTGATCGATGCGATTGCCGAATACAACGGTCTGAGCCCTGAGCAGGCGCGCGATGAGCAGGTGCTGACCGAACGGCTGGCCGGCTTTGCCGGCGACAAGGCTGCCGCGGCAGCTGCCGGTCGTCCGTCTCTCGGGCAATTGCAGATGCTGCTGTTTGACAAGACGGTTGCCGGCAAGTTGATCGATCCAACCTTCGTTACCGACTTTCCGGCCAGCGTTTCACCGCTGGCCAGGCGCGCGGATGACGACCCGGAAATCGCCGAACGCTTCGAGTTGTACATCGGCGGCTGCGAAATGGCCAACGGCTTTTCCGAACTCAACGATCCGGCCATCCAGGCGCAGGTGTTTCGCGCACAAGCGGCGGCGGCTGCCGCCGGCGACGAGGAGGCGATGCACTATGACGCCGACTATATCGAAGCGCTCGAGGCGGCGATGCCGCCGGCTGCCGGCGAGGGCATCGGCATCGATCGGCTGGTGATGCTTATGCTCGGATGCAGTTCGATCCGGGAAGTAATGCTCTTCCCGCTGGTGCGCCCGGCGGCCGAAAAGGCCGGCTAGCGTTCGAGCAGCCGGGTGAAGAAGTCGCCGGGTTTTTGCATCTTCATCACTTCGGTCAGGGCGTCGGCACCCTGGGAGGCGGGGACTATCAGCGGTGAATCCGGAAAACTTTCCTCAAGCGATGCCAGAGCATCGGCGGCTGCATCGGCGGCACCTACTTCGTGCAAGCTCGCGGCAAGCAGCGCCAGAGCTTCTTCGCCGGAAGTGCTGTCCGGATAGTTGGCAACCAGATACGAAGCGCGCCGGGCTGCTGCCGAAT
>JAPORI010000186.1 GCA_026710225.1 Betaproteobacteria bacterium | reverse complement strand
ACCAGCCGATCGTTGCCTCCGGTCATCAGCCCACTGATCGTGGTGCCGGCAACCTGATGCTGGGCATCTGCGGCCATCGGGTCGTGATTAAGATCCGCATCAGTGGTCACGGCAGCGCCGCCATCATCGACCATAATCGTCCCGCCGTTGAGCTTGAGCTTGTTCGCCTCGACGCTGATACCGCCGGAAGCTGTGTCGCCGGCTACTACCGTATAACGAAATATCATCGAGCGCGTGCCGCTGCCGCTTACATAGTTGGCCATGCGCGCCACACCGCCGACGTTGATTTCAAGCTGCGGCGTTCCCGACACTTTAACGTAATCGTTGAAATAGACTCTGACATCAATGTTGTCACCGGTTGCGTATTGATTGTCAGCTCCGGCAAAAGAATCAACCAGAATTTTCCAGATCCTGGGGGCGACCTCAATAAAATCGAGTTCAACCTTTCCGTCATTGGCACCGCTCTCGACCTCTTCTCCCACCTCGATCCGGATTACGTGCTCGCCATACGACAGCGCATTGGTGCTGTAAGCCAGAACACTGCCATCTGCGGCAATACCGCTCCTGAACTTGCGGCGAAAGATACCGTCTATGTAGATATTCAAATCACCGTTGGAAGGTTGGGTTTTAACGTAAACCTTGACGCTTTTGCCGAAGAACTTGTAATCGGCATAAGCACCGGCACGAGTCGCATGGTTGACCGTTCCAAGCCAGGAATTGTCGGCGTTACCATCATTATTGTAGCGACTCCACTCCGGCTGATTTTTATCCCCGTTGATGAAGGAATATTCCCAGTCCAGATGGAAACCGTCCACTCTGCCGCCGCCATTGAGAAGCCGTCCTCCCTCTTGCAAGGCTGCGTTGGCATGGGGGCCAAACAGCCCGTCGCGGGCGGCGGGAATATTTAACAAAAACAATCCATTAGTGTCTACGGCCTTATAGACCTCGTTGGCGATGTTGGGTTCCAGGTCAAGTTTACCGTTATCAAGAGATGCAACAGGACGAACCTCGTCAACGGCGCGATCTTCAAACTCCCACGGTTCACCGTATGAAGTAGGCTTGCGGGCAAGGTGGTCGAAGGTGGCAGTGGCCTCAATATTGAGTATATCACCCAAGTCCTCCCGCTGGTTGAACATCTGGATGACACCGGGGCGAAGCCTCTGAACGTGGCGTTTCCAGTCCAGTAAACGATGTCTACCAATATGCGCCTTGTATTCTGCCAGATCGTACCAAAACCCGACTATCGTATCACCAGTGGGGTCCTTTTCAAGCAACTCTTGAATCTGATTCTTGGCGAAATCGAAATACTCATCATTGTCGTTGCTACTTCCCTGCTGATAATTTTCACCACCAGGATTTTGCTGAAAGTAATGCACCCGATCGATTGCCGACCACCAAAGCACCACTTTCAGATCAAAGTCTATCGCCGAGTCTATCACCGCCTGAGGAATATCAATGTTGGGTGAACTGCTGGTGCCGATATCATAGGTGGTGTATTTACTGTCCCAGGAAGCCCAGCCAGCATGGTGTCTGGTGATGAATGCAATGTATCGCGCCCCTGACTCCTTTGCCCGCCTGGCCCAGTTGTCGGAAACTTTATGCTTAAATTCAGCCTGAGTCTGATACGGAGCCCTGAACAAATTAGACGGAAGCGTCATACTTTTAGCAATATTGTCGCTGCTGATGTCGAAGCCAGCCCAAGTTGCTTCGTCTGCAGGAGCAGACTGCCAAGTATCACTGTTGGGAGCGCCAGTGAACAACGGATTCGCGCCACCGCCATATCCGGTGCCTTTTTGTTCGCTGAAATTTATCAACCCGAAATTGAGTTTCATGGCAAACTTCATGTCGGCATAGGCCTGCTTGTCCGCTTCGGTTGGCGCGAACGGCTCGACTTTCCCCGGATCGACTGAATCAAATGACCGGTCCTTTCGGTAGCCATCCTGTTGCACAGCAACAACCGGTCCTTCTGGATCAGACTGCAACTGTCCCGAACCCACTGAAACCGGGTGGATTATCCCTGACTTGTCAGCACCTTTCGCCTGCGCAACA
>JAPORI010000245.1 GCA_026710225.1 Betaproteobacteria bacterium | reverse complement strand
GCTTGCCGGTAGAAAAGTGTTCCCAATCCCTCTACACGACCCTGAAGAAACTGAAAGCGAGTTATTCGGCCTTGATGCAACTAAACGCTCCTCCCGATTATGATTTTCTCAACAGCCCAGAATCGTCAATAGAGAATACGCACGCGATTATCGAAAGCCAGCACCGGGTCGGCCCATTTACCGGCAAGTCTGATATAATTCGGGGACCAGATCGGGTCTCCCTCAGGATGATTCGCTCTGGATGGAAAAAAAATTGATGAGAAAATTCACATTTGAAGAACTCCGCAATAGCACCGCCGGGCCGCTGGACCCCTATTCTCTGCCCAAGATACTCGACCCAAACAGCGCGTTTGCCCGGATGATCGAGCCGGCTTTTTATGTCATCGTGCCTGGGTGGGAACCTGCCCCAAGGCGATCAGGCCAGAATGGCCAAGCCGCCGGACAGTCACCTCAGCCCGGACAAGAAGTTTCCGACAAGGCCGAGCAGGATTGATTTTCCGAGGCCAAGCCCTCCCTGCTGCGCCAGCCGCAATCTGACAATCATCGCAAATCCTGGATTTGCTTGCAGACATCCAGGCCATATAATGGGATGCTGGCACCAGCATGACAACCCTGACAATCCATTGCGGCGACAACCTTGAGGTCCTGGGCGGCTTTGCCGACGGCAGTTTCGATCTGATCTACATCGATCCTCCCTTCAACACCGGCAAGGTGCAGTCCCGCACCCGACTCAAGACGACCCGCGATGCAAACGGCGATCGGCGCGGCTTTCAGGGCAAGCGCTACCGAACCATTGAACTGGGCGCATCTTCCTTCAACGACGCCTTTGACGACTTCACCAAGTTTCTGGCGCCGCGCCTGTGCGAGGCACATCGGCTGCTGTCGGCAACCGGTTCTTTCTTCCTGCACATCGACTACCGGGAAGTTCACTACTGCAAGATCATGCTCGATGGAATATTCGGGCGCAACTCCTTCATCAATGAAATCATCTGGGCCTATGACTACGGTGCCAGATCAAAAAAGCGCTGGTCGGCAAAGCATGACAACATTCTGTGGTATGCCAAGAATCCGGACAACTACACCTACCGGTTTGACAGCATCGATCGGATTCCCTACATGGCGCCCGGACTGGTAGGCCCCGAGAAGGCCGCCCGCGGCAAAACGCCAACCGATACCTGGTGGAACACCATCGTCAGCCCCAACGGCAAGGAAAAAACCGGCTATCCAACCCAAAAGCCGCTGGCAATCTTGAACCGGATCGTGCAGGTGCACTCCAATCCGGGAGATCGGGTGCTTGATTTCTTCGCCGGCAGCGGCACAACCGGTGAAGCTGCAATCCGCGCCGGGCGCGAGGCGGTGCTGGTAGACAGCAATCCGGCCGCCATTGAAGTGATGCGGCAAAGATTCAGGCTCGACAGTCCGGCTTTCTACGAATTCAAGAATGGGGTTTCAGTGCCGGTTGCTTCAACTGAAACAGGAACCGATGATTAGAAATCCATGGATGCAAAGTTGCGCTTGTTAATCAAGTCGGCAGAATCTGGATTCCAGCCGCAGGCACCTGATTTCAGTTTATAACGCTCCAAATTTTGAGTGCGGTCAATCTGTCGTGATAGAATTTCGCTCAATTCGCTTTTTTCAGTGCGTAAGTTCGCACAACCAATCTTGGCCGACACAGACTTGGGAGACAATTTATGGATGATTTAGTAGAAAAATTGCAACCTTTTTTGCAAAAAGCATTGGCAGAAGACATGCCCAACTATCCTGACAAGGTTATTGAGCGGGTAGTTCGGCCCTTGATTAAAATTCTCAAATGGCCTATTGAGACCGATGATGTGCGGCACAAAGACCCGGAAGATAGGCATCCAACAATCCCAGGAATATTTCTTGGTCACGAACAGGACAAGCTTGGAAAATTCAAATACAAATACATAATAATGGCTATGTCGCGGACTGAAAAAGATGTGACTCCACCCCCACAAGTTGAAGCCCTCCCGAAACCCGCAAAGAAACTAGCAACGAAACGAAACAGCAGCAATCCGGGGGCAGCCGC